>CALMXN010000310.1 GCA_937871145.1 uncultured Clostridia bacterium | reverse complement strand
TCCGCCGATATCCTTTATCAACGAAACATTAGGACGCACACCTACCGCAAGGACAACTATATCAAATGATACTGCTTTTCCGCTTTTCAATGTTGCAGTTTCTGAAGTGAATTCTGCAACACTGTCACCGAGGATAAATTCTACACCTGACTTTTCAATGTGCTTTTGAATCATTGATGAGCCTTCTTCATCAAGAATACTTGGAAGAATTCTTTCAGCAAGGTCAACTACTGTAATTTTGTTTACCTTATCACAGATTCCCTCAACACATTTAAGACCAATAAGGCCCGCTCCGACAACAAGCACATTCTTATCCTTTGTGAGTTCTACTTCAAGTGCTTTTGCATCATCAAGAGTCATAAAGGTAAATTTCTTTTCAACATTATCAAGACCTGTCATTGGTGGAACAAATGGTGATGAACCCGTTGCTACAAGCAATTTATCGTATTCAACTTTTGTGCTGTCGTCAAGAATAACCATCTTTGAATTATTGTCTATTGATATTACTGTTTTTCCGAGCATTGTTGTGACTTTATTATCAGAATAAAAACTGTCAGGGCGATATTTCATTCTCTGTTCATCTGTTTTTCCGTATATTAAGTATGAGATAAGAGGACGTGAATATGTATGATGTGGTTCATTTGAAATAAGTGTTATTTCTCCCTCTTTATCAATTGAACGGATTCCCTCAACACAACCGATTGCTCCGGCTGAATTACCGATTATTACGTATTTCATTCCACTCACCTCTCCTCAAAAACAATTGCATTGTTTGGACAGCCCTGAACACATGCAGGCTCTCCGAATGAATTCTTTGTACATAGCTCACATTTCTGTATTGCGCCTGTGTCTGATGGCATTATTGCACCAAACGGACAGGATAGAATACAGGTATAACAGCCGACACATTTATTCTGGTCGATTGAGATAACGCCGTCATTAACAGTAAGTGCTCCTGTGATACAGCCTTTTACACATAGAGGCTCTTCACAATGTCTGCACTGAACAGCAAAGCATACTCCGTTATTTTCTTCAACCTGAATTCTAGGGTTGATTACAATATCCTTTAAAGCTTTTACCATATCGGTTTTTCCTGAATTAGCAAAAGCACAGTTATATTCGCAAAGGTGACATCCAAGACACCATTTTTCATTTACATATACTCTTTTCACTTGTTACACCCCCATTATTCGCCAGCGTGCTTAATACCAAGAATATCAAGCTCTCTGTCTGTGAGTCCTACTCCACGAAGCATCAATCTGTTTCCCTTTAATGATTCAATAGAATTGATACCCATACCGCCCATCATTTCCTTGATTTCGTGATCCCACGCTGTAACAAGGTTTACAAGGCGTTTGTAACCAACATCAGGGTTAAGTCTTTTTACAAGTTCAGGGCGTTGTGTTGCAATACCCCAGTTACACTTGCCAGTCTGACAGCTTCTGCAAAGATGACAGCCAAGTGAGAGAAGTGCAGCTGTTCCGATATAACAAGCATCTGCACCAAGTGCAATTGCTTTTACTACATCAGCACTGCTTCTGATTGAACCACCGACAACTATTGAAACGTTGTCTCTTATTCCTTCGTCACGGAGTCTCTGGTCAACGCTTGCAAGTGCAAGTTCTATCGGGATACCTACGTTATCTCTTATTCTTGTTGGAGCAGCACCGGTTCCACCTCTGAAGCCATCGATTGCTATAATATCAGCACCTGAACGTGCAATACCGCTTGCGATTGCTGCTACATTATGTACTGCTGCGATTTTTACGATTACTGGCTTTTTGTAATCTGAAGCTTCCTTCAATGAATAAACAAGCTGTCTTAAATCCTCAATAGAATAAATATCGTGGTGTGGTGCTGGAGAAATTGCATCTGAGCCCTCAGGAATCATTCTTGTTTTTGAAATATCGCCGACAATTTTTGTTCCTGGGAGATGTCCGCCGATACCTGGCTTTGCGCCTTGTCCCATTTTAATTTCGATTGCTGCACCTGCTTCAAGGTAGTCCTTATGAACACCGAAGCGACCTGAAGCAACCTGAACTATTGTGTTTGGTCCGTATGCATAGAAATCCTCGTGAAGTCCGCCCTCACCGGTATTATAAAATATGCCAAGCTCCTGTGCGGCTCTTGCTAAACTTTCGTGAGCATTGTAGCTTATTGAACCGTATGACATCGCTGAAAACATAATAGGAGTTTTAAGTTCAAGCTGTGGCTCAAGATTATTTACAAGATTTCCGTTTTCATCTCTTTTTACCTTTGTCGGCTTTTTACCAAGGTATGTTTTAGTTTCCATTGGTTCACGAAGCGGGTCGATAGATGGGTTTGTTACCTGTGAAGCATTTATAAGAATTCTGTCCCAGTAAACTGGCAATGGCTTCGGGTTTCCCATTGAAGATAGTAAAACTCCACCTGAGCCAGCCTGACGATAAACTTCGCTTATTATTTCACCAGTCCAGTTTGCATTCTGCTTGAATGTATTATCTGATTTTACGATTTTTAATGCTCTTGTAGGACAAAGTGAAACACATCTGTGGCAATTTACACATTTTGATTCGTCACATAACATTTTATTTAAATCTGCATCATATCTATGTACTTCGTTTGCACACTGGCGTTCACAAACACGACAGCCAATGCATCTGTCATAATTTCTTACAACCTCATATTCAGGAAATATATAATTGATTGCCATTAATTCACACCCCCGTTGACTCTAACAATAACAGGTTCTCCGCCCTTTGGAGACCATATTTTATCAAGATTAGGCTCAATAATTCTTATTGCGCTTTCCTCACTTAACATATATACAAGATCGCCTTTTTC
>CALMXN010000309.1 GCA_937871145.1 uncultured Clostridia bacterium | reverse complement strand
GAATGCCTGAGTATTTCGGCATTGATACAAGCAACTATACAACCTCTGTTGCTATATATAATAGCGAAACCAATTCTGTAGAGCAGTATAAAAAGCTTCTTCCTGTGAAAAAGGGTGAGCTTGGTATCCGTCAGAGTGATGCTTTATTTCATCACGTAAAACAGCTTCCCGATGTTATTTCACAGTTGTTTGTTAATAGGCACGATATTTTAGCAGTCGGAGTTTCTGTAAGACCACGTAACTGCGACGGTTCATATATGCCTTGTTTTCTTGCGGGTGAAAGCTATGCTGATAGTATTTCAGCAATATCAAAATGCAGTGTTTATAAGACATCACATCAGGTAGGACATATTCTTGCTGCATTATATTCTTGTAACAAGCTTGAATATATAAAAAAGCCTTTTATTGCTTTTCACGTAAGTGGGGGAACAACATATTGTCTTTATGTTGAACCTGATAATAATGATATAATAAAAATTTCCATGATATCTTCATCACTTGATTTAAAGGCGGGACAAGCTGTGGATAGGGTTGGTCTTATGCTTGGGTTGACATTCCCTTGCGGAAAACAGCTTGAGGAACTTGCTATTAAAAGTGATAAAAAGTTTAAAATTAAGCCAACAATGAAGAATATGAATTGTTGTCTTTCGGGAATTGAAAACAAGTGCAGGGATATGCTTGACCAGAAAGAATCTGATGAGGATATTGCACGTTTCTGCCTTGAATATATATCTACTACAATAGAAGAAATGACAAAACGTGCACTGCTAAAGTATGGTGAACTTCCACTCGTGTATGCTGGTGGGGTAATGTCAAATTCAATTATCAGGCAGAATATAAAAAGCAAGTTTAATTGTGAATTTGCTGAGCCTGAATATTCCTGTGATAATGCAACTGGTGTTGCTGTATATGCATATTTAAAGGAGAAATAAATGAGTATTCTGACAATATCACAACTCAATAACTATATATCCTTTAAATTGAAAAGTGATATTAAGCTTAAAGGCATAATGGTTCAGGGCGAGATGTCAAATTTCGTAAACCATTATAAATCAGGTCATCTTTATTTTACTTTAAAGGATGAAACAAGCTTAATAAAAGCTGTTATGTTTTCATCAAGCGCTTCAAGACTTAAATTTATTCCACATGAGGGTATGAGTGTTGTCGTTTCCGGAAATGTTGATGTTTACGAACGCGACGGAGTTTATCAGCTTTATGTTACTGATATGCAACCTTCAGGTTATGGTGCACTTTATCTTGCTTATGAACAGCTTAAAGAAAAGCTTTCAAAAGAAGGACTTTTTGATGAGGAATATAAAAAGCCACTTCCACAATTACCTAATAGAATAGGCATTATTACTTCTGCATCAGGTGCTGGACTTCAGGATATGCTCAAAATTATTTCAAGACGTTATCCTGTTGCAGGTATTACTGTTTATCCAGCAATTGTTCAGGGTGAACAGGCACCAGATTCATTGTGTATAAGCTTGAAAGAAGCTGATTCAGACAATAATGATGTTCTTATTATTGGTCGTGGTGGCGGATCTTTTGAAGATCTATTTTGCTTTAGTGATGAGAGGGTAGTAAGACAAATCTTTTTATGTAATACTCCAGTTGTTTCTGCTGTAGGGCACGAAACAGACGTATCTCTATCAGATTTTGTTGCTGATTTAAGAGCACCGACACCGTCCGCAGCGGCGGAACTTGTTGTGCCTGATAAGAATTATCTGATTGATGTCTTAGATGGCTACACCTACAGGATGAAGAACGCAATCAACATCAAAATCGACCAGTGTAATATACTTCTCCAAAAGAAGAATACGCAATTGAAATCATTATCGCCTGATAGTATTCTTGACCTTAATTATTCAGAAGTTATGAGTCTTTCGTTAAGACTAAAAAACAGTTTTTCAAATATTGTTAATAATAAGGATTGTGAATTATGTGAAAAGATATCTTTACTTAATTCGTTGAGTCCGTTGAATATTCTTTCGCGTGGATATTCTCTTGTATATAAGGATAATACTATTGTTAACAGCAATAAAAATGTTAAAGTCGGTGATGAATTACTAATTAAATTCAGTGAATCGCAGATTAGATCGGAAGAGC
>CALMXN010000308.1 GCA_937871145.1 uncultured Clostridia bacterium | reverse complement strand
ATAATATCAGTTATATGTAGAGGAACCTCTCGGTAAAATGAAGCAAAAGAATATCAAAATTATATTAAAGGACTATACGAATAAAAAAGGAGGATAACATGAAGAAAATAAAAAATATTTTTGCTATAAAAAATTTGTTTTTATTTTTCTCAATAGTAAATATAGTTATGTATATACCTATATACATATTTGGATTTATATGTAGAAGTAACTACGGAAATTACTATAATTTCACAGAAACTTTATCAGAAGATTTAAATACAATATTTTATTTATTTACAGATGTTAATTATCAGAATTTCCCACGGACTATAATTATAATAATCATCTTAGCTTTATTAATGACTTATTGTATTATAAAAGAATATAGAAGAAAAGCTTTAAAACTATCAGTCATTATCATATATAGTTGTTTGCTACTTTTAAATATTGTCGGATATTATTTTCAATACAGATATAACTTTGAAATATGGAGTTATTAAGTTGCAGAAGATGTTAATCCACATCGTTCGTATACAGAAAAAGGCGCGAAAATATTTTTTGTGGATTGATTTTATTTCATACTATTTAATTGGTATATTAGTGACAACAACAAATCCCGTAAGCACAAAGCTTGCGGGATTTTGATTTTAAACCATTCAAATAGCATTCTGCATAAAAAGCATTGTGAATTACTGCTTTATCGTCCGTCTCTATCAGGGAAGCCGTCTCTGCCAGGGAAGCCGTCTCTGCCAGGGAAGCCGTCTCTATCAGGGAATCCGTCTCTATCAGGGAAGCCGTCTCTACCAGGCCATCCATCTCTTCCAGGCCATCCATCTCTTCCAGGCCATCTACCTCTTCCAGGTTGCCAGCGTGGCCAACGTCTCCTATCGCTCCAATAATTGCGTGGGTAACGAATAAAAAGCAATGGATATAAATAGTACCAAGGGAAATTCTGATAAAGATATGTGCTGATTGGAATGCGGATTATTTGTCCGACATACAAATTATTTGGGTTAAGAAGAGGGTTTGCGGCCAATATATCTTGAATACTTACGTCAAAGTAATCAGCAATTTTGTAAAGGGTATCACCCGGCTGAACTTCATAAGAAAACATTTTTTATCACCTCATTTCATTATATGTTTTTTTATGTAGATTTGATAGTTAATTAGTGATAATGTATTTCTGACATAATATTCTGAGGAAGTTACTGACGTTCAAAACCTGCCTTCGAAACCAACAAAAACCCCGTAAGCATAATGCCTGCGGATTTTTTGCATGATTTTATAAAGTTTAATTCTTGAATCATGGAATAGATTCTTCGAGCATTTTCTATTACAAATTTATATTAAATTAAGGTAAATTCTATAAAAATCTACTTTACAAAATTAAAAATAAGGTATATAATTATATTGTTAAATAATTAACAATATAAAGGAGCGACTTAAATGGAAATATACGTTTGCATAGGTTCTTCGTGTCATCTGAGGGGTTCTTATGATATAATTGAATTGCTCAAGAAAAACATCAAGCTTAATAATCTTGAAGACAAGATTGACCTTAAGGCGTCATTCTGCCTCGGGAAATGCACATCAGGTGTAACTATTAAGGTTGATGATGAGATTATTACAGGCGTTTCAAAAGAAAACTTCGACGAGGTATTCAATAAGTACGTTTTAAAGACTGAACAGTGAGGCTTTTATGGATAGTATTTTAGGGCTGAAAAAATCAAACTGCAAGAACTGTTATAACTGCATAAGAAACTGTCCTGTCAAAAGCATAAAATTCAGCGAGGGACAGGCGAATATCATTATTGATGAGTGTATTCTTTGCGGAAAGTGTTTTGTTGCCTGCCCGCAGAATGCAAAGGAAATCCGTAATGATATAGGTATTGTTGATGAAGCAATAAAACAAGGCAGGAAGGTTATTGCAAGTGTTGCTCCTTCATACATAAGTGAATTCGGTGCGTCGGGGATTGGCGAAATACGACAGATGCTAAAGGCTGTCGGATTTTTTGATGTCTTAGAAACAGCAGAGGGCGCTGAGATTGTTAAAAAAGAATATGAGAAAATTATTGCCCGCAAGGAACAGAAGGTTCTTATTTCATCCTGCTGTCATACGGTAAATACTCTTATTCAGAAGTATTATCCTAATGCTATAAAATATCTTGCGGATGTAATTACTCCAATGCACGCACACGCAAAGATGATTAAGGAAAAATATCCTGATGCTTTTGTTGTGTTTATCGGTCCATGTATTTCAAAAAAAGATGAAATGAAGCTTATCAAAGAGCTTGACTGTGTTATTACCTTTGATGAAATAATGGATTATCTGCGTGAATATGATATAGAAATATCCGAGAAGGAAGTTGTCCTTGACGATGCTTATCGTGCAAGATTCTTCCCAAGAGCTGGTGGAATTATTGCTTCAATGGATACGGATAATACCGACTTTGAATATTACGCTATTGATGGTGTTGAAAAATGTATTCAGGTTCTTGAAAGTATCGATAAGTTTGAAACAAATAACTGCTTTATTGAAATGAATGCCTGTGAGGGTGGATGCATCAACGGACCTGCTGCTTTGAAGTACAGAGCAAACTGCATTGACAGTATAAGAAGAGTAAACGCTTATTCAGGTAATAAGGATCTTGATATACATACTGATATTTCACTTGATAAAAATATAAATTATTGTGGTGTTCACAGACAGATGCCTGGTGAGAATGCAATTAAGGATATCCTTAAGAAAATGGGAAAGACCTTGCCTGAGCATGAGCTAAACTGTGGTACCTGTGGATACAAGACCTGTCGCGATAAAGCTGTTGCTGTTTATTTTGGCAAGGCTGACCTTACTATGTGTCTGCCTTACTTAAAGGAAAAAGCTGAATCATTCTCGGACAAGATAATAAACAATTCACCGAATGCCATTATGGCAATAGATGATGACCTCAGGATTATTGAGGCTAACCCGACAGCCTGCAGACTCTTCAATATGCAGGACAGAAAGTCGCTGATAAAAAATTCAATAGCAACGCTCTTTAATCCTTCCGATATTCTTGAAGTAATGGAAACCGGAAAGTCAGTATTAGAGCGAAAGCTTGCATTGAACTCATATAAAAAGACGGTTGAACAATCCATTGTTTATGACGAGGAATATCATATCTGTATAATTATTATGAAGGATATTTCAGATAAGCAAAAGGAACAGGACACTAAAAATGAACTGTGCCTTCAGACAGTTGTGGTTGCTGACAAGGTAATAGAAAAACAGATGAGAGTTGTTCAGGAAATTGCTTCACTCCTCGGTGAAACAGCAGCAGAAACGCAGATTGCTCTCACAAAGCTTAAAGATGCTTTTATAAATGATGAATTATAACCACTACAGTTTTTCAAGGAGAACCAATGAACTCTTTATATACAGAAACAGGCTACGTCAGCCTTATTAAATACGGCGAATATCTATGCGGAGATAAAGTAGAAATCATAGAGCATGATGATAATGTAACGCTTGTTCTTGCCGACGGGCTCGGAAGTGGCGTTAAGGCAAATATCCTTGCAACGCTTACTTCAAAAATCATCTGTACAATGATGTCAAACGGAATGTCACTTGAGCAGTGTGTTGATGCAATCGCAAGAACATTACCTGTGTGTACAGTCCGGAACATAGCATATTCCACATTCACAATCATTCAGGTGAGCAAGAACAGAATGATAACACTCATACAGTTCGATAACCCTGCCTGTGTTGTTTTAAGAGATGGCAAGAGTATTCAGTATGACTCCACACTTAAAATTATCGGTGAAAAGAAGATTTTTGAGAGTCACTTTAAAGTTCAGATAGATGATGTATTTGTAAGTTTCAGTGACGGGGCAGAATATGCGGGGGTAGGAAAGCTCCTCAATTTCGGTTGGCAGAGAAAGAATATTATTGAATATCTTGAACTCAGATATACTTCCGATATGTCTGCAAAAATGGTTTCAACCTTTTTGGCAGAAGAATGTAACCGCCTTTATGGTGGAAGAGCGGGCGATGATACAACAATCGCAACAGTAAAAATCCGTAATGCTGAGGAAGTCAATGTTATGTTCGGCCCACCAAAGCAGTTGGATGATGAAAGCAAGGAGCTTGCACTTTTCTTTTCAAAAGAGGGCAAGAAGATTGTATGCGGTGGAACAACCTCAAAGATCGTTGCTGATTACCTTGGCAAGAGCGTTTCGACAAGCATTGATTACCCTGACAGATCAATTCCGCCAATCGGTCACATTGAAGGAATTGATTTAGTGACCGAGGGAATAGTCACAATGAGTAAGGTTCTTGAATATGCAAAGGAGATTGTATCAGATTCGGAGCTTTCTTCTCACTGGAAGTACAAGCAGGACGGTGCATCGCTCCTTTCACAGATGCTATTCGAGTATGCAACAGAAATAAACTTTTTTGTAGGAACAGCCATTAATCCAGCTCATCAGAATCCTGACCTTCCATACAGTATAGGCATAAAGCTCCAGATTATAAAGGAACTCAATGAATGCCTTAATCAGATTGGCAAGAAGATAAACGTATTTTACTATTGATTGAAATTAGGAGAGAAACAAATGCCAAAGTTTGATACCCAGGTACAGATTTTAAAATATAAGGTTCTAAGGGAAGTCGCAAGGCATGCTTATGCGGGAACGCTTGAAAATTGCCAGTATGATATCCCTAAGGAAATTGTCAACGGAAAAGAAGCAACAATGCGTTGCTGCATATATAAGGAACGTGCAATAGTGGGCGAGCGAATAAAGCTTGCTATGGGCGGAAACAAAGAAAACCCAAACATTGTTGAAGTCCTTGATATTGCATGTGATGAATGTCCTGTCACAACCTATGCAGTAACAGATGCGTGCAGAGGATGTATCGCTCATAGATGTGCAGAAAACTGTCATTTCGGAGCAATAACCTTTGATAATCTATACCATAAGGCGCATATTGATCCTGACAAGTGTAAGGAATGTGGAAAGTGTGCCGCAGCCTGCCCTTATTCAGCAATTCAGTCGATGAAAAGGCCATGCGAAAAAGCCTGCAAGGTGAAGGCTATTTCAATGGACGAGAATAAAAAGGCAAGTATTAATAATGACAAGTGCATTGAATGTGGTGCCTGTGTTTATCAGTGCCCATTTGGTGCGATAATGGACAAATCATTTATCGTGGATGCAGTAAATATCCTCAAGAACAGCAACAACAATCAGAATTATAAGGTATATGCAGTGGTTGCTCCGTCAATATCAAGCCAGTTTGTTGAGTATAAGCTTGGCCAGATTATTACTGCATTAAAGAAAATGGGCTTCCATAGTGTAATTGAAGCTGCCCTCGGTGCTGATATGGTGGCTTTTGATGAGGCAAAGGAGCTGTACGAAAAAGGCTTCCTCACAAGTTCGTGCTGTCCTGCTTTTGTCCAATACATAGAAAAGAACTTTCCTGCACTTGTGCCGAATATTTCTCACAATGTTTCACCAATGATAGCAATATCAAAGTTCATAAAACAAACAGATGAGAATGCAAAAATAATCTTCATAGGACCTTGTACTGCTAAAAAAGCTGAAATCAACAAAGAGGGAATAAAGGGCATAATTGATTGCGTAATTACCTTTGAGGAGTTGCAGGCGCTTGTTGATTGCAATGAAATTGATGTTTCAGCTCTTAAAGAGGACTATCTTGATAACGCATCA
>CALMXN010000307.1 GCA_937871145.1 uncultured Clostridia bacterium | reverse complement strand
GCAGCATTGGTGTATGTACCTATAGCAAGTATATCAATGCAGATTTTCCCTGATTACATTATTAAGGAAATGGGGATAATGCTCCCTTTACTTATTACAAACTCTTTGATTATGACTAAAACTGAACTAAGATTTTTCAGACAAAAGAAAAATAAGATGATTTTCGATGTTTTGTCATATATTGTGGGATTTGATATAGTAGTTTTTATTTTAGGATTTGTAAGAGAAGTACTTGGAACAGGTTCAATATCCAATAAAATTCTTGGTGTTCCACTTACTTTCCCAGTGCTTGTTTATCCTTTTGGTGGCTTCTTACTAATTGGATTATGCGCTGCATTGTTTAGAAAAGTACAGTCGTACTTTTCAGAATAGAGGTATGTAAATGGAATTATTTATGAAAATATTATTTGTTGCTTTAACAGCAATAGTTTTTGAGAATACTATTTTTACCCGTGCAATCGGAACAAGCACAATGCTGATTGCAGCAAAAAATAAGAAGGAATTGATTCCTTTCGGTTTGTCAATAACATATATATGTACTGTTTCAAGTGTATTGACTTATTTTGCTGACAAGTACCTTCTTTCAAGTGAAGCCAGTGTACTTTATATGCCACTAGTGTATGTATCAATCATTGGTATTGTTTATATAATAACTTTGCTTTCAATGTGGAAGTGGGCTTACAATCTTTTTATAAAAATAAAAAAATTTGTTCATTTATCAGCATTTAACTGTGCTGTTCTCGGAACACTATTCTTAAACAGATATGAAAGTGACAGCTTTCTTGGATATATTATATTCGGGTTGGGAACAGGTATCGGCTTCTTTTTTGCTTCCTATCTAGTTTCAGTTTCATATGAAAAACTTAATTCCCCGAAGGTCCCGCAAGCTTTCAGAGGATTTCCTATTACAATGATTTATATCGGCATAATTTCTATGGCTTTTTTTGTACTCACTGATACAATGCCTAAGATTTAGTGCTGAAGGAGGATAAAATGAAAAAAAAATATCGAGGCAGAAAAGTTAAGCATACAAAACGCTTATACGTTCGTAGAAAATCTCTTCCTAAAAAGATTCTATCTATTGCTATAGTTATTGTTATTATAGGTGGTCTTGGATTTGTAGGATATAGCATTGCACCACCATTGATTAAATTTTTTAGGGGATTAGGAAAAGATAATGACGATTCCTCAAGTAAAGTCTGGACACCACCAGAGGTATCATCTTCTCAGACAGACAGTTCAAAGAATGACAGCTCAGAGCCTGACAAGCAAACTCAAGATACAAATACATTGACTCTTAAAAAAGAATCATTGTTAAGCGAACAGGCTTTAAAGGATACACTTGCTAAAGCTAAAAATAGCGGATATCTTGAAGTTGCTGTACCGCTTAAAATTCAGGGCGGAGAGCTATATTTCAAGACAGTGAATGCAACGGCAGTAAAAGCAAAAGCAGTAAAGGGGACATTAACTGCTTCTCAGATTGTTTCAATAATTAAAGAAAGCGGATTGAAACCGGTAGCACAGCTTAGCATATTGAATGATAATCTTGCTCCAAGGGCAGATTACCAGATAGGATACAAATTCGAAAATCAGGAAACGATGTGGCTTGATAACAGTCCTGACAGGGGCGGCAAGCCTTGGATGTCACCATTCTCTCAGCAGGCAAAGACGTATATTACACAGCTAATTGATGAGCTTGGTACTGCTGGCTTTACAAAGTTTATCACAACAGATTACTCATACCCGAACTTCCTCCCAGGTGACCTTAACTACATTGGTGCAGTCGTAAAAGATCCAAACCGCAAAAATGCTTTGATTGCATTTGCTCAGCTTGTTAAGACGGATGTAGATAAGTATAAGGGACAGACTATAATTAAAATGTCTGCTGTTGATTCAATTGCAGGAAAAAGTGAAGCGTTCGTTCCAGCGAGTCTTAAAGGGCTAACTATTTCTACACAGATTGATGTCGCAACACTACCACCGAAAATAACATTAAAGGATAATAGCGTTATTGATTTATCCGCATTGAATATTTATGACAGGGTGAAAACAATTACAACAAAAATTGCACAGCTTTGTGGTGAAGAAAAAATAATTCCTGTTCTGAACACAGCTGGTCTTTCACAGCCAGACATTGAAAATGCAACAAAAGCATTGACAGATCTTGGATATAAGAGCTTTATAATTGCATAATAAAAAGCAGGAGGCTTATGCCTTCTGCTTTTTATTTTTTCGTAAGGATTTAAAAAAATCACTCAATATTTCAGCACATTCATCGTGTAGAACTCCTGATGTGATTTCAGGTATATGGTTGTACGGGAAGTCAAACAGGTTTACAACAGAACCACAGGAGCCAGCCTTTGTATCAGATGCGCCATATATTACTCTTTCAAGCCTTGAATTAATAATAGCACCTGTACACATTGGGCAAGGCTCAAGAGTAACATATATTTCACAGTCGATAAGTCGCCAGCCACCAAGCGTTTTGCTAGCCTCATTTATTGCAATTATTTCAGCGTGTGCAAGGGGAGATTTATCGCATTCACGCCTGTTATAGCCTGTACCAATAATTTCGCCGGTGCTTTTTCTCACAACTGCTGCACCAATAGGTACTTCACCTATTTCGCCAGCTTTTTTTGCAAGCTCAAGCGCTTTCCTCATATAAAATATTTCATTTTCCATATATATACCTACAAAAAAGGAACGATTAATCGTTCCTTAAATTTCATTTCTGTTTTCAAGTGCTTTGAATAATGTCACTTCATCAGCATACTCAAGAATTCCACCGATGGGCAATCCAAAAGCAAGTCGTGTTACTTTTATACCAAGCGGTTTTAATAATCTTGATATATACATTGCAGTAGCTTCACCCTCAACCGTCGGATTTGTAGCCATAATGACTTCTGAAACATCAGTGTCATTTATTCTTTTGAGAAGTTCCTTAATTCTTAGCTTATCAGGTGTTACTCCATCAATAGGGGAAATAAGCCCATGTAATACGTGATAAAGGCCCTTGTATTCGTTGGTACGTTCAAATGCTGAAACATCCTTCGGGCCTTCAACAACACAAATTGTTGAGCTGTCACGCCTTGAATCATTACAGATAGGGCATATTTCAGCATCGGTAAGGTTCTGACATATTATACAGCTGTGTATTGTCTTATGTGCCTTTATTATAGCATCTGCAAAGCTTTTTGCGTCAGCTTCGCTCATTGACATTACATAATAAGCAAGCCTCTGAGCAGTCTTCATGCCGATACCAGGAAGCTTTGCAAATTGTTCTGAAAGAATAATTAAAGGCAATGGATTACTTTCTGCCATTAGAACAATCCAGGGAGTGAAGCTCCGCCTGTTATTTTTGACATTTCTTCTTCAGAAATTGTTTCAAGATTCTGTACAGCCTGATTAAAAGCACTCATAATTAGATCCTGTAGCATTTCAACATCCTCTGGATCAACTACTTCAGGTTTAATTGTCAAAGACTTGACCATTCTCTGACCAGTAATTGTAATATCAACAGCTCCGCCACCTACTGAGGCAGAAAATTCTCTTTTTTCAAGATCTTCCTGTAATGCAGTAATATCATCCTGCATTTTCTGAGCCTGCTTGAGCATAGATCGGAAGAGCGTCGTGTAGGGAAA
>CALMXN010000306.1 GCA_937871145.1 uncultured Clostridia bacterium | reverse complement strand
TAACTAATATAATAAATAAAATTAAATTAAACTTTGCTATTGACTTTAACAATATTTAATGTTATATTAATATTGTTAAAGGAGGGGGTAATGTGGAAATTAACGAAATGCCTGACTGGATGACCGGACTTGATGATGAAGATATTTCTTTTATTAAGAAGTTTATTATGGTATCAGGATCTCTGAAAGAGGTAGCAAAAAATTATAATGTATCCTATCCAACGGTAAGACTTCGCCTGGATAGATTGATTCAGAAAATAAATATAAGTGAAGATACTAGCAACGAGCCGTATATTGCATTAATAAAGCGACTTGCTGTCAATGAGAAGCTTGACTTCAATACGGCAAAAGTTTTAATTACTGAATATAAAAAAATTAATAAGGAGGAGTAATAGTGGTTATTGGGGATAATATTGCAATAGCAATAGTTCCGTGTGCTTTAGTGCTGATTATAATAGTTGCATTAATATTTCTTCAGATTTTCTTATCAAGAAAGAGCAATAAATGGTTGGGACTAATATTGCCTGTAATAAGTCTTGGAATATCATTAATAGAAACATATAATATAGCGATGCCTTCTAGGATTATACAGGAACAAGTAAACAGTAATGGTGATATAATAAGTAGATCAACCGTAACAAGTGAAGTCAATATTGTTGGAATAATTATATACTTTCTTATTTTAAATATACCTACACTTATATATCTTCTTATCTACTTTGCTTCCCGTTCAAAAATAAAGAAAAAGTCACAACTTGATAAAATGACAATTCAGGATTTAGATTAAAGAAAAAACAGTACAGCGTTCTGCCGTACTGTTTTGTTTTTTTAATTATTCTGCGTTCTCAACTTGATTTTCCCTTGCCTCAACCTCAGCAAGAAATGCATTTAAGATTTCGCTTTCAATCTGTTGGCGTGCCTCTGGAGTGATTGGGTGAACAATATCTCTGAATACCCCGCTGTCATCTTTTCTGCTTGGCATTGCTACAAAAAGCCTCTCATCGCCCTGAACTATTTTTATGTCATGCACCGCAAGCTGTCCATCGATAGTAATACTAATTACACCACGAAGTCTTCCTTCTGGAATTATTTTTCTGATTCTAATGTCGGTAATTGTCATTAATCACATCTCCTTTGAAATATTATTCAACATTTTTTACAAAGATATTCAAACAGTAATAAAAAAGTGTTTATTTTCTTGTGTAGTTGTAATATAATATAGTTAATAATATATTATTAAGATTAGAGAGCAGGGCTGAATTTTGATAGACAATGCTATTTTAAACGGCAAAAAACATATTCATTTTATAGGAATAGGCGGATCTGGGATGTATCCTCTTGCTCAGATTCTACATTCACAGGGATATTATCTGACAGGTTCCGATAATAATGAAACAGAAACGCTTGAAGCTGTAAGAAAAATGGGAATTCCGGTTTTTCTTGGACAGGCAGCAGAAAATATAAAAGGTGCAGACTTAATTGTTCACACAGCAGCTATAATGAGTGACAATCCAGAGCTTATTGCAGCAAAAAATTCAGGAGTTCCAGTATTGGAAAGAAGTGAACTTCTTGGCCTTGTATCAACCTGGTATAATAATGCAGTCTGTGTAAGTGGTACACACGGAAAAACAACAACTACCTCAATGCTTGTACAGATGTTTATTGAAGAAGGCGTTGACCTTTCATGTGTTATCGGCGGGAAGCTTCCAAGCATCGGCGGAAGCGGAAGATCTGGAAAAAGTGAAACATTGGTTTGTGAAGCGTGTGAATTTGTTGACACGTTCCTAAAACTTTCACCGAATATATCTATTATACTAAATATAGATGAAGATCATTTGGACTATTTTAAAACTTTAGATAACATTATTAAATCTTTTAGAAAATTCTGTAATCTTACATCAAAATGCCTTGTAATAAATGGTGACGATTCGAACACATTGAAGGCTGTAAACGGTATAAAAGATAAGGATATCATAACATTTGGTTTTAAAGAAACCAATGATTATTACCCAATAATTACAAAAACGTCAGGAATGCAGACTGACTTTGATTTGTATCATAAGGGTGAAAAGCTTTGTGAATTATCTATTCACGTTCCTGGCAGACACAATGTACTTAATGCAACAGCTGCATGTGCGGCTGCTTTGTATAGTGGCGTAAGCACACAAGGCATAGCACTCGGACTTCAGACATTCCACGGTGCAGGAAGAAGATTTGAAAAAGTTGCTGAAATCAATGGAGTAACTATTGTTGATGACTATGCACATCATCCTGCTGAAATTGCTGTGACCTTAAAGGCTGCTAAAACTCTTGACTTTAAGCGTGTATGGGCTGTGCATCAGCCTTTCACATATTCAAGAACATATCTGCTTCTTGATGATTTTGCAGAAGTCCTCCAGATTGCAGATAAGGTTGTTCTTACTGAAATAATGGGTTCACGTGAGAAAAACACATATAATATTTATGCAAAGGACTTATGTGATAAAATTCCTGGCTGTGTATGGTATAATACCTTTGATGAAGTAGTGGATTATGTTGCACAAAATGTTCAGAAGGGTGACCTTGTTATAACACTTGGTTGCGGTGACGTTTATAAGGTTGCAAGAAAACTTACCAAAAAGCTTTCTGAAATAGGAGGATAAAATGAAACTGACTGAAAAAGAAACAGCCGTTTTTGATTTTATAAAAAAGCGTCTTGAGGATGGGTTTGCTCCAAGCGTTCGTGAAATTTGTAATGAATTCGGATACAAATCCACATCAACAGCTCACCGACGAATTCAGGCACTCACTAATGCAGGACTTATCGAAAAAGGAAGCAATCAGAACCGTGCAATCAGAATTGCGGGTAGCAGTTCAATGAAAATTCCACTTGTGGGAACAGTTACTGCCGGTCAGCCGATTACGGCTATTCAGGATGTAACAGATTACATCAGCTTTTCACCGAACAAAAGCTATTCAGAAGAAATCTTTGCTCTGAAGGTTCGTGGTGACAGCATGATAAACATTGGAATTCTTAGCGGTGATATTGTTGTTGTTGAAAGAACTACATACGCTGAAAACGGCGATATTGTTGTTGCACTTGTTGATAATGAGGAAGCTACAGTAAAGCGCTTCTATAAGGAAAACGGACATTACAGACTTCAGCCGGAAAATGATAATATGGAGCCTATAATCGTTGATAATGTCAGCATTGCGGGAAAAGTTATTGCAGTAATGAGATATCTTTAAAAATAAAGCACCAATCGTAATAGACTGGTGCTTTAAATTTTTATAATGATTTACAGGTTTTATTGAAAAGTATTATTGAAGCAATAATTGTGAAAATCTGTGCTATTGTTACTTTTAAAGCAAAGCCGAAGGTAATTTTCAGTACAATAAGATCCACCATCGCAGGCTTGTTGTTTGAAGGAAGCCCGACCTGTTCGCCCCAAGATAACCAGTCAAGATATTTTACTCCGTCACAGATGTGACTGATAAATGCGCCAAGTATAATTCCTGCAAGAAGAAAGAAGAGAAACGCAATAGTTTTTTTAAAATTCTTTGACATTTTCAAATCCCCTTTTATGTAATGATATCAAAACAGGCGGTAAGTGAATACCGCCTGAATAAATTTAGAATTTAGAGCCAGGATGACGGGAACAGTTCTTTCTCTTGCCATCCATATTTTTTTTGAGGTCGCTTATTTTTTCTTCTGAATGCTGTTTGAACTTGTTGAGCATATCCTCAAACGGATCGGCAGGAGCTGCTGGTGCCTTTTTATCGAAGTTTCTCTTCGGAGGCATTCCCTGACGAGGATGACTGTTATTATAACTACTATGGTTATTGTTGCTTGAATTTTCTCTCTTCTGAAAAGGCGGACGCGAAGGGCGAGGAGTGTCTATTGCCTTTTTGATTGATAAGCCGATTTTTCCGTCGTCACCTATTGAAAGAACTTTTACCTTAACCTGCTGACCTTCCTGGATGTGGTCCTTGATTTCGTTTACAAAAGCGTTTGCAATTTCAGAAATATGTACCATCCCAGTGGTATCCTTATCTATTTCAACAAATGCTCCGAATTTTGTAATGCCAGTTACTTTTCCGTCATAAATTTTACCAATCTCGAGCTGCATATAGAATTATATATCCTCTCTTTTTATATATTAATCAGACTAAAGTCTAATTTTTTGAAGCATCAAAAATTCGCGTCTCATTTTTATCCGCATATCCTAATCTTTCAATAGCCATTTGCTCCATAGCTTTTTTTGGATCCTTTTCAAACATTGAAAGAAGTCTGGAGGTTTCGTCTTGTGTCTGCTGAGCGGAAACAATCTGAGATCTGATTTTTTGATTTTCCTTTTTCTTTTCAGCAATAGCAACCTGCTGTGATACGAGAACAACAACGGCATATACCAAAAGAGATAGTATAGCTAAGTTTTTAAACTTGAATACTACGGACTTTTTTTGCTTTTTTCTTGCGGCTGGTCTTTCTACCATTGTTTTTCACATCCCTACTGTTACTAATTTGCTTGTTATTATGCTTATTATACACTATAGGACCCGATTGTTTCAAGCTTTTTTGTTTTTTCTTTTGATTATTTTTTAAAGTTGAGATATATTTAACAAATTTTTTCTTTGTTTTTTGAACAAGTGTACAAACTACCTTTTTTACTGGCAGTGAAATCTTTATATAAATGGCATGGACTATCTTATAAATAAATGTAACCATCCTTCTTATTATGCTCACAATAACATATCCAACGGTGACAGTATACACCACAAACCCAAGAAAAGCGCCGAGGAAAATGAAAAAACGAAGCTCGCCTCTTGCCCGTTCTGTTGAATAAACAAAAAGCGTCATAGCAAAAAAGAAGGTATACACAACATCCTCAACAAAAACAGCAGGTTGATTGTGCTTTATTAAAATTCTGAATACTCTGAAAAAGTCGTATACTATTCCGAGCCCGACACCGATAACGCACGCCCAGAGAAAAAGCCACGTCTGTTCGGACACATTGAAAAAGGTCTCCATTAGCGGAACAGCTTAGAAAATACTGTAGGAGTCTTTTTCTTTTCCTTGTCGCCGTATACAAGCGACCATATGTCACCCTCAACAGAAAGGTCACCTGTTTCAACGTTCATAGAGTTGATATGAAGGTCACGTCCCTGTATCACAAGCTCACCAAGCTGTGTATAAAGGGTAATACTTCTCTCGTCAAAGTTGTCGACATCAGTTACACCTGTCAGCGAGAGAACATTTCTGTTTTCAAGGAAAAGATTATGAAAGCCTTTTGGCTCTGAAGGTTTGTTATTCACCATATAGACACGCCCTTTCTTGTAAAATGTATATGCAAAAGGACGTGGTTTAATGATAAATTTTCTTTATATATTGACATGTTATGGAGTATAAAGTAGTATGAAATTATAATAAGTAAATAAATATAACAGTTATGGGGGCGTGACATGAAAAAGACAGTATTTATAGTAATTTTAGCGGGTGTAGTTTTGCTCAGTGGATGCAACAAATCAGAAAAAAAAGACAGTAGCATCACAAGCGGCAATTCTTCTTCAGAAGCAACAAAGCTTGATTCAAGCAGTCAGGCAGATTCAAGCAGTCAGGCAGAGTCGAGTATTACTGATTCAAATGGTGTTGAAGATTCATTTTGGTGGATGTTTTATGGTTGCGAAGAAGCAATAAAAATTGAAAAGAAGAGAATTCAGGCTGTGGAAGATTTCGGCAATGAAAAAATTTGTCACGCTGATGTTGGAAATATACAGTATCAATGTGAGCAGGATTTCAAAGCATTGTCATTGAAATATCAGAAACTAATAAAAAGTAAATTAAGCGGGGATAATCTGACTGCTTTTAACAACTATATCATACAGCGTGAAAAGACAGATAAATTGAAAATAGATACACAGAAAAAGCTTGAAATGTATGCAAACTCCAATGGACTTGCAATTAATTCAGTGCTTGACCAAGTTGAGTATGATATTGCAAGAACAAATGCAATAACAGACTATGAGTTTTATGAGCTGATTTTGACAAAAGAAGAAACAGATAAAACTTATAAAGGAATTAATTAATCTTTATACTTACACCCCTGAACACCGTTTCTACGGAGCATTTCCTTGTCTATTCCGTTCAGGACACTGAACTTATTAAAGCTCCATAAAGGTGCAACAAGTGTTTTCTTGTCACCGTCACCAGTCAGCCTTTGAATAACAGTATCAGGCGGAAGAATTTCAAGCTGGTCGCATATGAGATTGATATAATCTGAAAACTCCATTGCCTCAAACTCGCCTTTTTCATATTCGGCACATATTCTTGTGCCTTTAATAATATGAAGAAGATGAATTTTTATGCTGTGTGGCTTAAGCGAGGCCACAGCCCTTGTTGTTTCAAGCATCATTTCCCTTGTTTCACCAGGGAGTCCATTGATTATATGAACGCAGATGTTTATTCCTCTTGAAGAAAGCATTTCATATCCGTCAAGGAAATCCTTATAGGTGTGGCAACGATTAATACGCTTGTCGGTTTCATCGTGAATGGTCTGAAGTCCAAGCTCAACAACAAGATAAGTCCTTTCTGAAAGCTCTTTTAAAAGGTCACAGATTTCTTCGGAAAGGCAGTCGGGCCTTGTCGCAATGCTGAGCCCCACAACATTCGGGAATTCAAGCACACTGTTGTAAAGCTCCCTTAATTTTTTTAAAGGAGCATATGTGTTTGTCCCAGCCTGAAAGTAGGCAATATATAATGCCTCAGGCCACTTTTTATGCACGCACATACGGATTTCATCAAACTGCTGGTGAATGCTTTCACGAGGGTCGCCGCCAAAATCACCGCTTAGATTCCCCGAACAAAAGGTGCAACCTCCTGTTGACTTTGTTCCGTCACGGTTCGGGCAGGTCATTCCGGCATTGAGGGAAACCTTAAAAACCTTGGAATGAAACTTATTTTTCAGAAAACAGTTGAATGTATAATATCTTTTATTATCAAGCGATTTTTCAAAAGGACTTTTCATATTAACCCTCCATAGAGTATTTGACAAATTATACAAAAAAAATAACAAAATTTCTCCGCTTTAACAAGAAATTTTAAGCAGAGGAATTCTTTGTTTAAAGTGCTTAAAGAAACATCATTATAGTTGGCAATAGTGAATAATTATATGTTGATATAGACAATATTTTAACACAAATCTACTACTTTTTCAATTACATGCATACAATCGGCTTAATTAAGTAATAAAATATACACTTGCAATTCAATAAAATTATGCTATAATTGTTGTAAGCAAAGAAAAGTTATGTATATTTCTTGCCATTTTCATACGGGAGGAGAATGACATTTGAAAACTGTATTAGTAACAGGCGCAAGCGGAATGATTGGCATGGAAGTTGTCAACAGCTTGTTGGCGAAGGGTTATAAAGTCGTCGGCACTGACAGGCAGTCAAACGAATTAATGGGAAAGCCTAATTATACCTTTGTTCAGGCGACTATTGCCGACAAACAAAGAGTATTAGGTGTTATCAGCAGTGCAAGGTTCAACGCTGTTGTTCATCTTGCAAGTTCCTGCGACAATGATATTCCAGCATTTGTTACAGAGCAGGAAATGGCCGATTGTAAGACATGCGATAAATATTTCTATAAGGCATGTGTTCAGGCAGGAATAAGAGATATCCTTATGCTCAGCACAACACAGGTATATGCAGTTACAAAATCCCGTGAACCTATCAGAGAAACAGCTGATTTAAAACCATTATCAAATTATGCAAAAATGAAAATGGAATCAGAGCTTGCATTAATGGGAGCAGTTAAAAAGAGCGACAGCACCCCAATAATTATGAGAGTTGCTCCTGTTTATAAGGTTGATTACACACAGAATATGCGTGAAAAGGTTTATGATAGTAAAGACGACGTCGGATTTGTTTATGGTGACGGAAGTTATGGTTTCTGCTTCTGCTGTGTATATAATTTAGTTGAATTTATTAACGCTATTATTTCTGGTCCGCAGGGACATTATGATGGCGAATATAATGTATGTGATACAAGACTTACACTTGCTAAGGAAATCGTTGATATTGAAAGAGCAAATCACCGCTTGGGCGTTGTACTACAGCGTGGTGGTGGAGCTGAAGCATTAAAGGCTGCTATCGGGGTAAATGCAAAGAAGGCAAAATGCGATTATCGTTATGTTGACCTTTCAACACTTACAAACAACACCTGCTATGACAACACTAAAGCAAAGAGATTTTCAACATTCCGTTGGACTCTTTCAAACACAAAGTAAATACATAAAATAAACGGCTGCAGATTTCTGCAGCCGTTATTATTAGTCATCGTATTTTCTGACTCTTAAAGGAATTCCAAGCTCTGCTGAAATCTGTCTGCATTGCTCGATTTCTTCTGCAGGGATAACATCCACAACAGAAAAGAGAACCTTCGGAATATATTTCTTACAGTCCTTTGCAAAGTTAAGCATTGCGTTAAAGGATTGCTTGCCAAAGCTTGGTTGTGTGACACGCATATATTCAGATTCACTTCCTGCGTTAAGACTTATGGAAGCAATATCAATGAGCCCTTCGAGGAGATGTGCAACAGGTTTACCGTGGATGATATCAGCAAGTCCGTTTGTGTTTATTCTAACTGGTGTCTTTGTCTTTGACTTAATGTATCTTGAAACTTCAAGAAGAACATCAAGCGCTTCAAGTGTTCACCAAAGCCACAGAATATAATTTCAGCATAGCTGTTAAGTTCTTTTTTGTCGAGTTCAGTAATTGTCTGCTGTGCAGTAGGATCTTTTTCAAGCCACAGGCTGTCCGAACCATATGCTCCGTCACCGTTGTTTCTGATACAGAAAATACAGTCGCAAGGGCATTTGTTCGTAAGATTTATATATAACTTGTTTTCTATTTCATATAAAATTGTCATGCTCATATTTTTAGCCTTTCTATTATTTGATAATAAATAATAGTATAACCCTTTTAGGACAGAAAATCAAGTAACCGGCGGAAGTATTCCACCGGTTATTTTTTTAATTATATACGTTTTACGTCATAGCCTTTTGCTTTAAGTTGTTCAACGATACCGTCCTTACCGACCATGTGCATTGCGCCGACAACATAGAAGCATTTTTTATCTTCCGAAAGATACTGCTGAGCTTTGGTTACCATACCATTATTGCGGTTTGTAAGCATCTGTTTGTTGTATTCTTCATACAGTTCTTTTTCTTTGGCAGTTGCTTTAGGGTCTGCTTAACCGTTACCGAGCTGATAAAGCTTATCAATATCCCCTGACTTCCATGCGGCGTAAAGTTCATTAAGTGATTTAGCCTGCTCGTCAAGAGTCTGTGTTGTGTACGATTTAAGCAGAAGATTTATAGTATCATCTGAAAAGCCAGTGAGCATATTCATCTGGAATTCAACAGATTCAACCTCTAGAATTTTCTTGTCTTCTTTTTTTGCCTTGTTAAGAAAGTTTCTGTCGAGTCCGTTGTCAGGTGATAAGCCTGATTTTTCGATAACAAGATTTTCAAGTAATGACATCCATGCCGCTGGTTTCATACTGTCATACAAGCTCATATATGAATCGTTGTCGGATAGAAGCTTCTTAAGTTTTTCGTATGTGTCTTCGTCAAGGTGGTTTTTTATTGTTGTTCCGTCAGTATATGCAAGGTCTGTTGACGTTTCAATCTGCTTTTTTAAATCCTTTTCATAAGCAACAATGTCACATTCAACAGCAAGATAATCTGACTTGTCAAATGCATCAGTCACAAACGAAGGAAGTGGGTACACTGAATCGTCTGCTGCGTGGATCGAGCCGAAAAGATATAATTTTCCTTTTGAATCCTTTGAGGTAACTTCCCACATACAGAACTTGTTGTCGCTTGCTATATCTGACGAACTGTCTGCCTTAGAGGAAGATGAATCAGGTTCCTTATCCTTTTTCCCGATAGTTGTTGAACAGCCTGAAAAAATTACAGACATCACAATCATAAGGGAAAGAACAATAAATTTAATTTTTTTCATAGTACTTACCTTTTAGTTCTTTTTAAATAAATTTAAACCCTTTTTGCCGGAAAACGCTTTCTTCTGACCAAAGCTTAATCGTATTGTGAACAGTTTATCTGTCATAAATACACGTACGGCAAAGAACATACATATTATGAGGAATACAATCTGGTACGCAAATCCGCCCCAGAATAAAACGTCCTTAGCAAAGAGTATGTTATCAACAGCAATAAATGTATGTGTGAATGGAATTGCATAAATCAAAAGCTTTGGTATGATTGATAGTGAATTAACATCAATAAACAGTGTTATCATATATGGAATCATTGCTGCAAACATTACAGGCATAATAAGTGACTGTGCACTCTTTACGTCTTTTGCGAGAGCGCCAAGAATAAGTGAAACTGAAAGTGCAATCAGAATTGTGAGGAACATCTGCATTCCGAGGAATACATAATCTGCACCCTGAAGTTTTAGTCCAAGCTCAGAAACATATTTTGAAACATCGCCACTTCCTTCAGTTGCTTTACCAGTCATGCCATTCATAAAGCTTGAGAAACCTATCATATAAACAACAGCATTAAGTGCGGCAACCATTGCAGCTGCAAGCATTTTTGCTGCCAGAACAGATACTCTTGATACTGGAGCCGAAAGAAGTGTTTCAAGTGTCTTGTCAACTTTTTCTGTCGCAATTGCAGAAATTATCATCTGTGAAGCGTACATTATAAGTAAGAAAATAACGATAGGAACGAAAATTCCCTGTGTTGAAACCAATCCGCTGAGTGCTGATGTGTTAACCTTTGCACTCTTGTCACCAACAACAGTAATATCCGTCTGCTTAACCGGATCCTGAATAAATTTAATATCGTTTAAGTTAATATTCTTTTCTGCCATAAGTGTTGTCTTTACAGCTTCTTTTATTGCCTCAAGACCAGCTGTTGAGGTTGAGCTTGAAATTGTTCCTGACATTGAAATAGTCTTCATTGAAGAAACATTGATAAGCTCAGCTTTT
This sequence comes from uncultured Clostridia bacterium, assembly GCA_937871145.1. GTDB lineage: Bacteria > Bacillota > Clostridia > Oscillospirales > Ruminococcaceae > SZUA-444. The sequence continues at coordinate 5,176 of CALMXN010000306.1, read as the reverse complement.
TTATTTTTAACAAGAACATCGTCAGCAAAACCCTTTGGAATAACAATTACGCTGTCAATGTCAAGGTCGCTAAGTTCCTTCTGATAATCAGTTGAATTAAGTTTAACTTCTTTAACAGTAATATCCTCATCTGCCTTAAGGGCTTTCATAACAAGGCCTGAGAATTCGCTTTTATCCTGGTCACATATTGTTATGGTCTTTGCTTTTTTGTCAAGGTCATCTGTTACGCCTGACATAACATTACCTATTAAATAGAAAACAAACAGTGTGAGGAATAAGCTTATTATAGTCTGTACTGTCATAAGTTCTTTAATTTCTTTTCTTAAAATACTATAAAATTTCATGTTCCGTCACCACTCTTTCAAATACTTCTTCAAGGTTATTAGCACTATATTTGTCCTTGAGTTCCTGTGTCTTTCCGATAATAAGCAGCTTACCATTTGCGATAATTCCTACTCTGTCGGAAACATACTCGATTTCAAGCATATTGTGTGAGCTTAAAAGGAATGACATACCCTCAGCGGCTAAGTCCTTAATCATTTTTCTTATTTCAAGTGCGTTGATAATATCAAGTCCTGATGTAGGTTCATCGAGAATAGCAAGAGCAGGTCTTGTCATTACAGCACGAGCAAGAAGAAGTTTTCTTGTCATACCTCTTGAATAAGAACCAATCTTTTCGCCGAGTCTTTCACCAAGCCCGCAGGTTTCTGTTGCGGTTTCGACATATTTTTTTGCAAGTTCATGGTCAGTTGTAAAGATTGAAGCCATAAATTCAAGATAACCTTTACCTGTCATTGTCTTGTATGCACCAGCTTCATCCGGAAGATATGTAATGTTTTCTCTTACCTTCGCAGGATGTTCAGTAATACTGAAGCCGTTTACGATAGCATCTCCACCTGTTGGTGTAAGAAGTGTTGATATCATTCTGATTGTGGTTGTTTTACCTGCACCATTCGGGCCGATAAGAGCAAAAATTTCGCCCTTTTGTATGTCAAAGCTTACTCTGTCAGCGGCAAGTACCTTTGCATACTTTTTTGACAGCTCTTTTACTTCAAGAACAGTTGACATTTTTCCATCTCCTTTTTCTAACTGTATATAGCATACATATACAGTATCACGTTTTACTAATGTTGTCAAGCGAAAAAAGACAAATATATTAGAAAATTTTCCCCATATATAAATAATTTATTAAAAATGGATAATAATAGATGTAACAAGGGGTGGTTTTATGAATAACAACAATTTAATACAGCTTGAAAATGTATTCAAGATTTATCTTCAGGGTGAAAGTGAAGTAAGGGCACTTAACGGCGTTGATCTTTCCATAAAAGAGGGCGAGTTCGTTGCAATTGTAGGTGCATCAGGTTCGGGCAAGTCAACACTTATGAATATGATTGGCTGTCTTGACTCACCGACGTACGGTAGTTATACTCTCAACGGTGAAAATGTTTCAGCGATGAATGACAAGGAGCTTTCATATATACGCAACCGAAAAATCGGCTTTATTTTTCAGGGCTTTAATCTTATTTCAGGATTGTCAGCAATCGAAAATGTTGAGCTTCCTCTTATTTACCGGAAGGAAAATAAAAAGGACAGGATGAAGAAAAGCCGTCAGGCACTTGAAAGAGTTTCTCTTGAAAACAGAATTGGTCATTGCCCGAATCAGCTTTCAGGCGGTCAGCAGCAAAGAGTTGCAATAGCAAGAGCAATAGCAGGGCACCCTGATATTATTCTTGCAGATGAGCCTACGGGTAATCTTGATACAAAATCGGGTACAGAGGTTATGGATTTATTAAAAGACCTCAACAGCACAGGCATAACAATCGTTCTCATCACGCACGATGTCAATGTTGCAATGCAGGCTTCAAGAGTTATCAGAATAAGTGACGGAAAAATTGCAAGTGATTTATAAAAAACAAAAAGGCGGATATTAATCCGCCTTTAATTATTCTCTTATGCCCTCAACAAAATCAAGAGGCACTGTGAAAAGAATTCCCGTGTTTGGCAAGGTCAAGTCACCTACTACGTCGGTAATTACTTGTCTTGCTGTTTCGAGCTGGTCATCGTGAATAACAGCAAGAATTGTTCTGTTGTCATCACGGTCAACCTCAAAAAACGCTCTCAAAGAGCTACCGATAAAGCTGTTTTCCTGTCTTGCCAGTGTCATTGCCATACCTGTCGAATTAATTATTGTTGCGCCTTTGATTCCCGCTTTGGACATATCCTCAAGAAGAAAATTCAGCACATCAACTTTATTAAGTACAAACACCATTAGTTTCATAAATGTCCTCCAGAAAAGTCATATTTGGTTTTGCAATAAAAGTATTGACAGGTATAATATAAATTATCAGTCAAGAATATCTTTTATTTCGCCGTTGTTTATTATTATTCTTGGGACACGTTTTGATATTCCACATACTATTTCATATCCGATTGTACCATATATATCAGCAAGGTCATCTGCTGTAATAGTTTCATTCCCGTCTGTGCCGAATAATGTTGCAACATCACCGACCTTAACATCAATGTCAGATACATCAATCATAGTCTGATCCATACATACTCTTCCGACTATTTTAGCTCTCTTGCCATTAATAAGAACATCAGCCTTTGATGAAAGAAGTCTTGAATACCCATCAGCATAGCCGATTGTCAAGGAAGCTATCTTGGTTGTTTTTTCTGCTATGTATGTTCTGCCATAGCTTACAAAATCCCCGGAATTTATAGTTTTAACATGGGAAACAATAGTTTTAAGCTCCATAACAGGTTTTAATTTTTTTGGCAATTCAAGTGCTGTATTCGGATGCAAACCATAAAGAGTAATTCCAAAGCGGGCAAGTGTGCTTTCGCTATTATTATGATATGTTGCACCTGCACTGTTCATGAAATGAATTTGACTTAAATTAATACCTCTGTTTTTAAGCTCGTTGTTTATATTTATAATGAGTGATGACTGTTTGTCTGTGTATGCGATATCTTCAGGGCTGTCACTGTCAGCAACAGCAAAGTGTGTGAATATTCCTTCAACAACGATATTTTCAAGGGAGATAATTTTTTCAATTTCATCACAGTATCCGCTGACTGTATCGTGCTTAAGCCCTATTCTGCCCATACCTGTATCGATTTTTATATGAGTTCTAAGCTTTCGTCCGTCTGTTATTGCATCAGACATTGCCTTTGCGTGCTCAAAGCAGGTTATTGCTTCAATTATGTTGTTATCGATAAGCTCGGAAACATCCTCTGGTGGAACATAGCCGAGAATGAAAATTTCTTTCGTTATTCCTGAACGCCTTAAGTGCAGGGCCTCAGATATATTTGAAACCGCAAACCAGTTCACGCCGAGCGACTGAAGATAAGGTGCAACTTTGCTGTCACCGTGCCCGTATGCATCTGCTTTTACTACTGCCATAAACTGCGTGTTGCCTGAAAGATATGACTTGCAGATGTCATAATTGTATTTTAATCGGTCGAGATGAATCTCAGCCCAAGCTCTTTTATAAAACTTTTTCATAACAGCCTTTCTGCATAATTCCACAAATTTGTTGGACTTGAATAATATGGAAGGTTATGCTACAATATAAAAAAATATGTGAGGGTATAATATGAAGGAAAAAACCGTTTGCTTTACAGGGCACAGACCTGAAAAACTGCCTTTTAATGGTGATATATCAATCTCTGAAGTAAAGTCATTGATTTCAAAGCTTTATGCTGAAATTGACAGGAGTGTTGAACAAGGCTATACAACTTTTATTTCAGGTATGGCAAAAGGCATAGATATCTGGGCAGCAAAATATATTGTTGAACTTAAAACAACAAACCCACAGATAAAGCTTATCTGCGCAGTGCCTTATAAAGGCTTTGCTTCCGGGTGGAAGGGCGTTGACAGATGGGATTATGGCTGGATAACAGACCACGCCGACCAGATAGTATATGTCAGTGAAAAATACTCACCTTATTGTATGAAAAAAAGGAATGAATATATGGTTGACCGTTCAGCAAAGTTAATTGCTGTTGTCAGCGATTATTCAAGCGGTACGGGCCAGACAATCAGGTTTGCTGAAAAAAACAAGCTTGAAATGTTTATCATCCCCGCCCTAATGGAGAAACTTACATAAATATTTTACTCTTTTATAGTCCTTAATGCAAGACCTTTAATATCTTGTTTTTCAAAAAGAAAAATTTATACTGCATAAATAATTGTTATGTTTGGGAAATATAATATATATGTAGTATTATACAGATATTAAAGGAGCGGTCGCTTTGCAAAAAAAGAAAAAATATTTTTCGAGCTATAAAGTTACGGTATATTTGATAACTATCCTTGTTTCACTGACTTTTCTTGGATTGATTTCATATTTTATTATTGATTCATTCCTTTTTAAAGAGGTAATCAGCAATAAGCCACAGCCAAAGGACAAAGAAGTCACCACAAAAAATATTTCAGATGATAATGATACTCTTAATGTAATTTTCGGATATGAGAATGAAGAACAGCTTGAGACATTAATGTTGGTGAGATTTGATTCAGCAAACAAGTCAATTTTCTGCGTGCCGATATCAACAGATACATGGGCAAAGGTTGATGCTTCAACAGGAACAATAGCCGATTTTTATAAAAGAAAAGGCATACAGGGAATCTGTGATGCTGTAGAAAACACTTTTGAGGTCGATGTGCAGAGATATATGCTACTCGACAGGGATTCTATTGAATATTTTGTTGATAAGCTTGGCGGAGTTTATTATACTGTTCCTTTTGAGATAAAATATACTGACAAAAAGACAAATGAACAGGCGACATTTTCCCCAAGGGACACAAAACAACTGCTAAAGGGTGAAGATGTCAGGAAGATTATTTCATATCCATTCCCTGAAAGCAAGCTTTCCGATAAGCCTGAGCTTATAGCTTCACTTTGTGTAAACCTTATAAATCAAAGTGTAAAATCAAAGGACAGAATAATTAAGGAAATGGACGCTACCTTCCGTGAGCTTTCCGGAAAATGCAAAACAAATATCAGCTTTGAAGATTACAACACGAGAAAAAAATCACTTATTAATATAATAAGCAATTCAGACAAGCCGGCTACCTTCAGCATACCGACAGGTAAGTGGAATGAGAATGCACAGTATGTTGTTGACGGACAGTATAAAAAAGAACTCAAAAAATATCTTTATCCAT
>CALMXN010000305.1 GCA_937871145.1 uncultured Clostridia bacterium | reverse complement strand
AGTTCAAAGTAACTGTGATTACAGAGCCAGACGCAAAGACGCAGAGCCGATAAAATGAGATTAATACAATCTCATTTTATCGGCTCTTTCCGTTATGTATGGATTCTTTTAATTAGTCTTCGATGTTTCTTGCTTCGTTGATACCGCTGGCTAAAGATTCCATTAAGGATAGTTCTTTGTCTGTAAAGCTATCCATGTATTTCTCTATCTGTAATCGTCGGGTGCTTTTTACCAAGTTATTAGCAGGTAAGAAAAATTCATCAACGGAAACATGAAGTAACGATACAAGGTCATAAAGAACTTGTATGCTGGGGTGTTGCCCTTTATTTTCAATATTAGTTAAGTACCGTGGGTCAATTTCAATCAATGCTCCCACTTGTTCACGAGTTAAACCTCGTTTCAATCGAGCTTCTTTAATGGCTAAACCAAAGGCTCTAAAATCATATTTATCTTCTTTTTTACGCATAGTAGACCACCTCTATACATTTTATTGTTCCTACTGAATTAAAAACAGGTATAGAAAAACGTGTTATATGGTTTATAGGTTTATATTTAATAAAAAGCACTACTAAACGCCAATAAAAAAAACCGTTATATGGTAGTGCTATTTACGCTGTTAAAATATTGTATATTACTTCCAAATGGCGGTTTGTTGGAGGTCAACGTCGCCATGAAGTACATCATATACAATAAATTTCCTTACATTGGGTTCTTGTCAAAAAAAGTCGTCTATCTGCAATAGATAAGTACGTCCACCAATGTGGTTTTATAAATCATATAGATAGAATAACAGAAGCATGTAAACAGAGAAATAAATCTGTTTATATGCTTTTTTGGCTATTCAGAACTTTTTTACAAAGTTTATTTATCAGTAATGCAACAAATCCCCCTTTCACATTGGGACTAAGAGTGAAAGGAGATAAACGAGCAAGGCTCACTTCCTTTCCTAGACAGAAAGGGGGTGAGAAACATGAAACCATCTTCTTTTCAGACCACAATAGAAAATCAGTTTGACTATATCTGTAAACGTGCTATGGAAGACGAGCGAAAGAATTATATGCTTTATCTTTCAAGGATTGCAAAGCGTGAGGTGTCCTTTTCGGATGTTGGCGATTATCTTGTTAGCCAGTTTGCGACAACAGATAACTATTCAACTGACTTTCAGATTTTTACACTCAATGGGTTATCAGTAGGCGTTGAAAATGATTTGTTGAGTGAAGCATTACGTGAGTTGCCAGACAAGAAACGTGAAATTCTACTGCTGTTTTACTTTATGGACATGAGCGATTCAGAAATTGCAGACCTGTTGAAATTGAACCGTTCTACTGTCTATCGGCATAGAACCAGTGGACTAGCCTTAATTAAAAAGTTTATGGAGGAATTTGAAGAATGAAAACACAATATCCTATGATTCCCTTTCCTCTCATTGTAAAGGCAACAGATGGCGATACCGAAGCGATTAACCAGATTCTACATCATTACAGAGGGTACATAACGAAGCGTTCCCTACGACTTATGAAAGATGAATATGGCAATCAAAGTATGGTCGTTGATGAAGTCTTACGTGGAAGAATGGAAACCAGACTGATTACAAAGATTTTGTCATTTGAAATTAAGTAATATCCTCTCTCCTTTCGTGGAAGCGTGCTAAACCATTCCACGCTTCCCGAACAGGGAGGTTTGTTATTCCACCAAAGCATATTGAGCTTTCAATGTGTTTTGATAGGCTAACGAGCCATTGTTCTTTGAAAACTGAATAAAAGTAATCGAATACGTTTCGATAAGAAAAGAGCCAACGGAACTAACCGCCATGACCTATCTTATAAAGATAGCGAGCGATTCATGTTAGTGATCCGAGAAGCAATCTTTAGCAGGATTGCCTGCAACGACATTCTTATCGTGATAATGATACTCCCATACAGTCAATAGTCCGAGCGTGATAAAACCGTCGCAGGCAATGAGTATGGCTACATGAGAACCATGCAGGGGTGGAACTCCCGTGAGCTTTGCTAAAGCTGTTCGATTGCTGGTAAAACAACTTTTATGAAATCCAAATAAGTGATTTGGAAAGGAGGATTTTATGAAGCAGACTGACATTCCTATTTGGGAACGTTATACCCTAACCATTGAAGAAGCGTCAAAATATTTTCGTATTGGCGAAAACAAGCTACGACGCTTGGCAGAGGAAAATAAAAATGCAAATTGGCTGATTATGAATGGCAATCGTATTCAGATTAAACGAAAACAATTTGAAAAAATTATAGATACATTGGACGCAATCTAGCGTCGCCAAAGGGTCTTGTATATGATAAAATAGTATTAAGTCGTATCAAGGCTCTTTCCATAAAGGAAAGGAGCAAATGCCATGTCAGAAAAAAGACGTGACAATAAAGGTCGAATCTTAAAGACTGGAGAGAGCCAACGAAAAGACGGAAGATACTTATACAAATATATAGATTCATTTGGAGAACCGCAATTTGTTTACTCGTGGAAACTTGTGGCTACAGACCGAGTACCAGCAGGAAAGCGTGATTGTATCTCACTTAGAGAGAAAATCGCAGAGTTACAGAAAGACATTCATGATGGTATTGATGTTGTAGGAAAGAAAATGACACTCTGCCAGCTTTACGCAAAACAGAACGCTCAAAGACCAAAGGTTAGAAAAAACACTGAAACTGGACGCAAATATCTTATGGATATTTTGAAGAAAGACAAGTTAGGTGTAAGAAGTATTGACAGTATTAAGCCATCAGACGCTAAAGAATGGGCTATTAGAATGAGTGAAAATGGTTATGCTTATCAAACCATCAATAACTACAAACGTTCTTTAAAGGCTTCATTCTATATTGCTATACAAGATGATTGTGTTCGGAAGAATCCATTTGACTTTCAACTGAAAGCAGTTCTTGATGATGATACTGTCCCTAAGACCGTACTAACAGAAGAACAGGAAGAAAAACTGTTAGCCTTTGCAAAAGCTGATAAAACCTACAGCAAAAATTATGATGAAATTCTGATACTCTTAAAAACAGGTCTTCGTATTTCAGAGTTTGGTGGTTTGACACTTCCAGATTTAGATTTTGAGAATCGTCTTGTCAATATAGACCATCAGCTATTGAGAGATACTGAAATTGGGTACTACATTGAAACACCAAAGACCAAAAGTGGCGAACGTCAAGTTCCTATGGTTGAAGAAGCCTATCAAGCATTTAAGCGAGTGTTAGCGAATCGAAAGAATGATAAGCGTGTTGAGATTGATGGATATAGTGATTTCCTCTTTCTTAATAGAAAGAACTATCCAAAAGTGGCAAGTGATTACAACGGCATGATGAAAGGTCTTGTTAAGAAATACAATAAGTATAACGAGGATAAATTGCCACACATCACTCCACATAGTTTGCGACATACATTCTGTACCAACTATGCAAATGCAGGAATGAATCCAAAGGCATTACAGTACATTATGGGACATGCTAATATAGCCATGACGCTGAACTATTACGCACATGCAACATTCGATTCTGCAATGGCAGAAATGAAACGCTTGAATAAAGAGAAGCAACAGGAGCGTCTTGTTGCTTAGTAGTACAAATGAATTTACTACTTATTTACCACTTCTGACAGCTAAGACATGAGGAAATATGCAAAGAAACGTGAAGTATCTTCCTACAGTAAAAATACTCGAAAGCACATAGAATAAGGCTTTACGAGCATTTAAGAAAATATAAAAAGATAATTAGAAATTTATACTTTGTTTAAGTATAAAAACGGCTTAGAAT
>CALMXN010000304.1 GCA_937871145.1 uncultured Clostridia bacterium | reverse complement strand
TTTCCTTCAATCTCTCCAATGGAATGTATATTATCACGATTTATAATAGTAAGCTGTGCTGATAATTTATAGACGTCCATATCATTTTCAGGAGAGTAAATAGCAGAATTGTCACGCTTTCTTTGAATTTTTCTGCCATTCCTTGCAAGCTGTGAAACATCATTGATGGTACTAATGTAGTCATCTCGAATAGGTGCAGGCTCACCAGTAAGTGTTACATTTGCACCGACATCACGCCAACGAATTCTTGATATAAGGCTTTCTTCGGTATAATCCTCACCCAGTGTTTTGCACCGAACAAATCTTTGCTGTCCCTCTGCCTTGATAGAAATATATTTCCCATGCTTGACGGTATAGCCTAATAGCTCCAGTTCATAAAGAAGTTCATCAATATTTTTGACGGAAGCAATAAGGCTATCAATTTCAAGGCGAATTCTCTGTTTCCATGAAGTACCCTTGCGTTTATTCTCCCATTCATTGTAAGCTATAGTTTTGCCTTTACCCTTACTTTTATCATAAGGCTGAACTCCAAACGCAAGACATACCCTGTCGGAATACTCCTTGATTTTATTGAGTGTTGTTTGGTTATCATAGAATTTTTTGCCTGTCAGTGAATATGAATTCAGAATAAAATGCGAATGGATATGATTTTTGTCACAATGAGTTGCTATAACTATCTGACAGTCATCACCGAAAGTTTTACGTGCAAAAGCTTTCGCTATCCTGTGAGCTTCTTCTGGAGAGATATTATCCTGTGGATCAAATGACTGAATGTAGTGAATTGCTTTCACTCTCCCCTTACCATTCAGTGGCGGAGGCTCGTTATATTTCTTACCAGAAAAATGCTCATACACCATCTTCATATTCAAATAAGCGTCTTCAGCATTTGCCATGCAGTTAAGTGCAGTGGTATAAAGTAAATCTTCTGTTTTTTCAGGATTTAATATGTAGGCTAAGCTGCGGTCGACTGTATTGTGGAGAGAAATCGATTTAATGTATGGCATAAGCTTGCGTAGTCCTCCTGGAATTTTTTGAAGTCATCGGCATAAATGCTGTTGATTTCATTTGCTTTTTTTGTT
>CALMXN010000303.1 GCA_937871145.1 uncultured Clostridia bacterium | reverse complement strand
AAGCTACATTATATTATTTGAAGAACAAACAAAGACTTTTGTAATATGCGATTTCTATTCTATAAAATTTGCAACATTCTATCTTCCGGGACAGAGACCACCACAGCCATCAACAGGGGGGCAGAACATGAGAGGAAGATAATTTATAAGGCAGATGCTGATTTTTCTCAGCATCTGCTTTTTATGTACGATTTTACAAATATCATTGTACATTTTTTAATGCAAAATAAAAGGAATAGTCTTATAATGTAGTAAATACAAGGAGGCAATTATGAAAAAAGTTTTATTTTTATGCTCATTAATAGTTTTAGGTTTATTGTCAGGCTGTGGCGGAAAAGCAAAGTCAAATGACAAATCTTCTGCTGAAAAGCAACAAGCCAATTCAAAGTTAGTTTTGCCTGAAGTTGAAAACAAATCTGGGAAGGTAATGATTCAGACAGTTACAGAAGGTTCAAATGGTTTCCCATACAATTCTTATATCATTTCCTCATCAAAAGGTGAAAATGTCGTAGTGGATCCTTTCCAGATGCCAACGACTGATATTGTGGATGTCAAACCAGTAGCAATAATGTCAACACACGACCATGTGGATCATGTTGATAGTGATTTTACTGATTCATACGGCGATAAGGTCAAGAAATTCTGCAGAACAGTAGAAGCATTCAAGACCAGAGATTTCAATATTTATTCTGTTGCATCAGCTCATGATGGTGACGGAATTATGGGAAATCCGACTAATGTAATTATTGTTATGGAAGTTGACGGGCTCAGAATAGCGCACTTCGGTGACAGTGGACAGACTAAATTCACTCAGGAACAGCTTGATAAAATCGGAAAGATTGATATTGCATTTATGCAGTTTGAAAATACATACTCACATATGGATTTGAAAAATCTGAAAGGCTTCAATCTTCTTGCACAGGTTAATCCTACTATTGTTATCCCGACACACTATACTGATAAGGCATTACCTGTTTTCGAACAGAAAATCGGCAAGATAGAGGAAGTTTCAAATAAAATGATAGTTTCCAAAGAAGACTTAACTCCAGGGAAAACAAGGATATGCAGAATACTTAATACTCATACCTATGCGTAACATAATAACCTATATCTGAATATTGTCATGGTTTAATCCAATAGCGGTAATTATATATCTAATCTGTTATGGGATTAAAACCTCCGAAAAGAACATTCAGCGTAAAATTTAATATTGCGTCTGACAATAATAAGCTTTCCACAAACAACTTCCATTTCCATAAAGTCTAAAGACTAATTATCTTATTTTAATTTCATTAGATGCTAATTTTTTAGCATCTGTTTTTTTCAACTAATGTATTATTTTACAAACATTATTGTTATATATTTCTTGAAAACCGAGAAACCCAGTAGTATAATAAAGAAAAAAAGGAGGATTTTATGAAAAAAGCAGTATTTTTATGTACACTAATAATTTTTGGTTTATTAACTGGCTGCGGAAATAAAACAAAGAACACATCTGAAAAAGCTCAAGAAGCAAAGGCACCAGTAAATCCAGACTTTGTTTTACCAGAAGCACAGAACAAGTCAGGCAAAGTCAGAATACAGACAGTAGCAGAAAGTACAAAGGGCGTACTTTATAATTCATATGTTATCTCATCAATAAAAGGTGAAAACATTGTTGTGGACCCATACATGATGCCAATGACAGCAATTGTTGATTTAAAGCCAGCGGCAGTTATGTCAACACATAAGCATTACGACCACATCGACGGCTCTTTTACAGCAGAATATGAGAATACCGAGACAAAGCTTTATGCTCAGGAAGTTTTTGACTTTAAGACAAAGGATTTCAATATTTATAGCATAGCATCAGCTCATGATGGTGACAATATTATGTCAACGCCGTCTAATGTAATAATTGTTATGGAAGTTGACGGGCTCAGAATTGCTCACTTTGGTGATTGTGGACATACAAAGTTCACAGATGAGCAGCTTCAGAAAATTGGTAAAATCGATATTGCTTTCATGCAGTTTGATAATTCATATTCTTCAATGAATTTTGAAAACAAGAAGGGATTCAATTTGCTTGCACAGATTAATCCTAAATATATTATTCCTACTCACTATAGTGATCAGGATGTTAAGTATCTTGAACAGCTATACGGACCGACAAAGCGAGTTGACAACAAGCTTGAAATCACAAAAGAAGAGTTACCAGGCAAAACAACACCGTGCATAATTTCAAACACTCATACTTATTTAGACAAGTAATTCCATACACTAATGTTTTGTTTTTGCTGATCCAACGGCAGTAATTGTATTGAAAATAATTTCGCTGTCGGTTACTACAAAAACATCCGCAAACAAACCGGTAGCAACCGTATTACGATAGGTATGAAGAATAACCG
>CALMXN010000302.1 GCA_937871145.1 uncultured Clostridia bacterium | reverse complement strand
TATCATCATTTCTTGTATATACTTTTATTATAAAAAGGAAAAATAAAAAGACATAAGGAGAATTTTATGGAAGACAACCATTCGTCGTTTATTGCAAAGCTGATACTAATTATTTTTGCGTGTGCACTTGCTCTGTTCTGGATTATTACAGGTATTATTGATGTAGTCGGAATGAATTCAAGCAAGAATCAGATAAGAGAAGTCAAGCCTGATGGATTTAAGGAAGGTATGTACTTCAATACCTATATAAATGATAACTTCTGTTGTTATGTTGAAGTTAAAAGTAATATAGGGAAGTTCGGGAACGAATCATACTATCTTGTTCCGTTGTATGATAATGACCACTATATAAGTATAAACGGGAAGGGCAAACTGAATGATAAAATCAGCAAGCTACCGCTCATTTCAAAACATAAAGAAAAGTATGAGAAAAGTCTCTCATTGAGGGGAAAAGTCAGAAAGCTCGATGATGATGTATATAAGGAGCTCAGAAATGTCTGGGCACAGTTCCTTGAAACAACGGATGAAAAGGAAATCGACAAGTACGCAATTCCTTATTATATTGACACATCAGCATATAAAACAGCGATTTACAGAATTATTGAGGGCGGAATTCTTCTACTCTTATGTGCTATGTTTATTCTTTACAAAAAGCTTTATGACTTTTCATATGGGACCAATACAAGATCAAAAATAGTTCTTTACATAAGTGCAGTATTGCTTCTCGGATTTATCGTGCTGTTGTTTATGAATATTTCCACAATGTTTTCTATATAGAAATTAAAAAAGCGACTGGTTTTATCCAGCCGCTTTTAAATTTAAGTGTTTGCAATAACGATATCGCCAACCATATCAGCAACAACTTCACAAGCATCAAGTGACTTCTCAAAGAAGTTGTAAACCTGCCTCCAGGCAAGAACCTTAATCGGATCCTTCTCAGTAACATGAAGTTCTCTCATTGCTGAAATATAAAGCTTGTCGCCAGCTTCTTCAATGTTGTTGATTTCAATTATGAAGTCATTTAATGTCTTTGACTTTTTGAAGTTATGGAATTCTTTAAACATTTTTTCCATTGTCTCGCAGCATTTAATCAGCAGTTCAAGGAATTCCTTTATGTCTTCTCTCATTTCAGTAATATTATTGATATAAATATGAATGAGAATATCTTCAATGCAGTCAATTACATTATCAAGATTTTCACTCAAATTCATTATATCATCACGTTCAATAGGTGTGATAAAAGCCTTTACAAGTGCTGAGAATATCTCGTGTTTTTTCTCATCGCCTTTATGTTCAATCATGTGTATTTCATCAAGACTTGCCTGCATATTGTCAGCATTGAAAGGCTCTAAGACGCTTTTAAGTTTTAAAGCTGCCTCATAAGAAATCGCTGCACTGTCGCAGAAGCTGGTATAATAATAATTTTCATTCTTTTTTGCCATTGTAAGTCATCCTTTCTAATTAAAAAATCAATAAGAGTAATTTAGCCATTCCGAATCCTATAATTCCACAGCCAGGGAAGGTTAATATCCATGTGAAAACCATATCTTTAACTACACCTAAGTTTACTGCCGATAGTCTCTTTGTTGCACCAACACCCATTACAGCTGTTGTCTTTGTATGAGTTGTACTTACAGGAATTCCAAAGAGTGATGAAAGCAATAAGCAGGATGCACCGGCAAGGTCAGCACAGAAGCCCTGATATTTTTCGAGTTTAACCATATCCATACCAACTGCTTTTATGATTTTATATCCACCTATTGATGTTCCGAGAGCCATAACAGCTGAACATAAAAGCATCATCCATATCGGGAGTGCTACATTTCCGGTTGTGTCTTTTCCATTTACAAGGAAGACACCAAGAATAAGTACACCCATAAACTTCTGACCATCCTGGGCACCATGCATGAATGACATTGCTGCTCCGCCGAAAATTTGCCCATATCTGAAGGCTGGTTCAGTTTTTCTTCTGTCCATCTTTTTACAGATCAAGACCGTGATTTTTGTGAATACAAAGCCAATTGCAAATCCAAGGAAGGTCGAGAGAACAAGTCCATAAAGCACCTTCATCCATTCGCTTCCGTTAACACCTTTAAGACCATTGTGTAATGCAATAGCAGCACCGGAAAGTCCAGCTATGAGAGCGTGACTTTCACTTGTAGGAATACCGAAGTACCACGCAGCCACCGCCCATACGATTATTGAAAACAACGCTGCACATAAGGCTATTGTTGCGTCATCTGTTTTTCCGTTAAAGTTAACCATGTTTTTAATAGTCATGGCAACGGTTGAGTTGAAAAGTGTCATAACCAGAACACCTAAAAAGTTAAAAACCGCAGACATCAATACAGCAACTCTTGGGGACATTGAACGTGTCGCTACACAAGTAGCAATAGCGTTCGGGGCATCAGTCCAGCCGTTTACAAAAATAACACCCATTGTAAGAATTACAGTAACAAGCAGTATCGGGTTTGAAAACAGCTGTTCAATGAAATAAGAAAAACTAAGTTGCAAAATAATCACTTCCTTTAAAATTAGACTAATTTATTAAATTGTTGACCTTGATAATATCATTTTGTGTTGAGAACGTATCAAGGCTATATATAAATAAGGCATTATCATAATTATTTAACTTGATAATCTTATTGATATCTGGGTTAATATATCTTAAATCGACAAGCCATATCTCATCGGAATGTTCAAGTATCATTTGAAATTATCAGCGACGGGAGAAAATAAAAATGTTATACTACTGAAAACCATAAATTAATCCTTTATCGTTATTTACATTCTGAAATCCGCTGTTTTCGTAAAAATAAAAAAACCTGCCCGCAGACGTACAAAAAAATACGCCTGTCAGAACAGGTAATATATATTATTTCTGATAGATCGGAAGAGCACACG
>CALMXN010000301.1 GCA_937871145.1 uncultured Clostridia bacterium | reverse complement strand
TCATGCATGTATATGGTGTAATTAATTTTAAAGTAACAGGCGATAATACAATTAAATTTATTAATGATATCCGCAAATCAAATTTTATATGCAAGGATATATATGTATCAAACAATGAGGTTAAAGGGAAAATTTATGGAAAAGATTATAATAAAATATGTGAAATTTCAAAGAAAAACAGTATGGAAATTGAAGTAGAGAAGAAGAAAGGTGTAATTTATAAAATTCTGAAATATAAAGCAAGATTTGGAATTATTGCCGGATTGTTATTTTCTCTTGCTATAATATTATTTCTGTCTAATTCAATTCTGACTATAAGAATTGTTGGCTGTGATGGTGAAGTATACGATAATGTTTATAATTCAATTTCTGCAAGTGGGATAACCCCTGGGAGGTTTATTCCTTCTATTGATTTTGAGGAAATAGAAAGGAATATTGTTATGAATGTTGATAATGTTTCATGGATTGCTATAAGAAGTAACGGTGGGATAATAACTGTAAATGTTCATCAGTCAACGCCAAAACCAAATATGATTTCAAAGCGTCTTCCTTGTAATCTCGTGTCAACAAGAGATGCACAGGTAGTTGCCCTTGAAGTCTATGAAGGCCAGCTGATGGTTATAAAAGGTGATGGAGTAAAAAAAGGTGAATTGCTCGTAAGCGGTTTTATTATGAATGAAAAGGGGAAGCCATTGCAGTTCCATTCACAGGCAAAAATAATAGGTCAGTACACTGAAACTATAAGTATTAAGCAACCATTAAAAGAAACAATAAAAGTAGTTTCAGACAAATCAGAAAAAAGGAACTATTTAAACTTTTTCAGTGTTAAAATTCCTTTGTCTTTTGGAAAAGATTTAAAAGGCGAATATACATATAAAGAGAACACAAGCGCATTTTCATTCTTCTCGCTAAAACTTCCAATTGGAATTACTCATAAGAAGTATTCGCCATACATTTCTAAAAAAGAAACATATACTCCTGATGAGGCAAAGCAGATAGTACAGAATAAAATGGTGATTTATGAAGAAAACTTTTTAAGGAACTGTGAGATAATCAATAAAGATATCAAAGAAGAAGTTACTGATAAAGATGTAAGCTATAAAATAACCTATACAGTTCAGGGCGATATTACAAAAGAGTGTGAAATATTAATGAAAAATGATAATAACACTTTAAAAAAATAATAAAATATGATATAATTATTATAATAATACATCGAAATGAGTGTTAAAATGGTAGAAAAAATAATTAATGTTGATAAAATGGAACATGTACTAGGCTTGTTTGGAAATTATGATGAAAATATAAATCTTATTCAGAGAAAATATAATGTGGTTATACTTAGTCGTGGTGGTGATATAAAAATTACCGGCCCTGAGGAAAATGTATATAAGGCTTCATTGGTAATTGAACAGTTACTGAAATTAGTCGAAAAAGGCGATACTATTTCTGAACAGAGTATACGATATGTTATTTCAATGGTTGAAGATGGAACGCACGAGGATATGCAGAAGCTGAGCGGTGATGGAATATGCGTATCTGTCAGCGGTAAAATAATTAAGCCAAAAACAGTAGGGCAAAAGCAATATGTTGATTCAATAAAAAACAATACTGTTGTTTTTGGTATTGGGCCTGCTGGAACTGGTAAGACTTATCTTGCTGTTGCTATGGCCGTAAAGGCATTTAAAGCACATGATGTTTCAAAAATTATTTTAACAAGGCCTGCCGTTGAGGCGGGAGAAAAGCTTGGTTTCTTGCCTGGCGACCTCCAGAATAAGGTTGACCCATATCTGCGCCCTTTGTATGATGCTTTATTTGATATGTTGGGTGCTGAATCATTTCAGAAGCAGATGGAAAGAGGTTGTATTGAAGTTGCACCGCTTGCATATATGAGAGGTAGAACTCTTGATGATTCCTTCATAATTCTTGATGAAGCACAGAATACAACGCACGAACAGATGAAAATGTTCCTTACACGCCTTGGTTTTAACAGTAAGATGGTTATCACAGGCGATGTTACTCAAATAGATTTGCCAGACTCAAGGAAATCAGGATTAATTCAGGCTACAAGAGTTCTAAAGGAGATAGATGATATAAGTATCAATCATTTTACTGAGAAGGATGTAGTAAGGCATAAACTAGTTCAGGATATAATAAAAGCCTATGAAAAATCAAATGAGGAAGGAAAGAAAAAAATATAAAAATGGGGAAGGTAAAAGTTTATATCAGAAATAATCAGTCAGAAGTAAAAGTACCTGTTGGCATCAGATTACTCATTAGAAAATGCTGTATAGCTGTTCTGAATAATGAAAAATTTAAGGAAAATGCTGAAGTCAGTGTTACTTTTGTTGATAACAAAGAAATCAGAAAACTTAATAATCAATATAGAAATATTGATAAATCAACTGATGTTTTGTCCTTTCCATTAGGTGAGAACGGAATTTACGATTATAATAATGAGACTGAAAGCTATATGCTTGGCGACATTGTAATTTCAATAGAAACAGCTTTCAAGCAAGCTAATGTTTATGGTCATTCTCTTGAAAGAGAAATTGGTTTTCTCACAGTACATTCAATGCTTCATCTTTTAGGATATGACCACGAAACAAGTAAGCTTGATGCTTTAAAAATGAGAGAAAAAGAAGAAGCAGTATTAGAAAAGCTTGGTGTTTCAAGGAGCATCAGCTATGTAGTAAAGAATGAGGAGTAATTCTTTGACGAAGTTTTTAAAGAGCTTTATGTATGCTTTTAATGGCATAAAATATTGTATTCTTTACGAAAGAAACTTCAGGTTTGATATTGTAGTAATGACTTTTGTACTTATTTTCAAAAGATTTTATGAATTAACCGACATAGAAAATATAATAATAATTATAACATTTGCTTTAGTGCTTTCAACGGAAGCTATGAATACTGCTGTTGAGGCTGTTGTTGACTTAGCCTCGCCAAAGTATCACAGACTTGCAAAGATAGCAAAGGATACGGCAGCAGGTTCAGTATTAATAAAAGCTATTTGTGCTGTATTTGTGGGAATATATATTTTCTGGGACGTACAAGTATTTAAAGAAATTGCTTTGTATTTTAGAAATAATATTATATTTTCTGTCAGTATTTTATTACTGATTTTAATTTCATATATTTTTGTGTTTAAAATAAATATTAATAATAAGGATGTAGATAATGATAACTAAAAATGCTTTTGTTTCAATAGTAGGAAGACCAAATGTCGGTAAATCATCACTTTTAAATAAATTGATTGGTGAGAAGATTGCCGCAGTAAGTGACAAGCCACAGACAACACGTACAAAGATTACTGGTGTTCTCACTAAAGATAACGTTCAATATGTATTTATGGATACGCCAGGCTTTCACAAAGCTAGAAATAAGCTTAGCGAACATATGATTAAGGCAGTAAATGAGAGTGTGTCAGAAATTGATCTGGTTATGCTTGTTGTTGATTGCACTAAGAAAATAAGTGAAGCTGAAAAGGAACTTATTAATAGTTTTAAGGCTTCAAGAACTCCAGCAATACTTGTAATAAATAAGATTGATCTTATTGAAAATAAAAATGATCTTTTTCTTATTATAAAGAATTATTCAGATCTTTATGATTTCAAGGCTGTAATTCCGGTCAGTGCATTAAATGAAGATGGATTAGATATAATTCTGAAAGAGCTTGAAAATAATGCAGAAGTTGGCCCTCATTATTTTCCTGATGATATGCTAACAGATCAGCCTGAAAAGGTAATTGCGGCAGAAATAATCCGTGAGAAAATCCTTAACCTGATGAGTGAAGAAATTCCGCACGGTGTAGCTGTTATGATTGAGAGTATGAAGGAACGTGAAGACAAGGATTTACTTGATATTGAGGCAGTAATTTATTGTGAGAAAGAATCACATAAGGGTATGATTATAGGTAAAAATGGTTCTATGCTAAAGAATGTAGGTAGTCAGGCTCGTGAAGAACTTGAATCTTTTTTCCGGATAAGTGTTAATCTACAATGCTGGGTAAAAGTCAAGGAAAGCTGGAGAAATCGTGAAGGAATAATAAAGAATTTCGGGCTGTCATAATTTATTCTTTATATTGCCACTGATATTAAAAACCATACGGGAAATAATTATAGTAATACAACACTGGGGGTAATTACTATGATTGAAATGGATCTTTCTTTATGGAACCTATTTGAGAAAAGTGGTAAAGTTGACGACTATCTTGCTTATAGATCATTAAGTACAACATCAGAAGAGGAGCAGGATAATGCTGATTACAACGGAAGGTATTGTAATTCGTGAAAGGTTTGTCGGTGAAAATGACAAATATATAGATATACTTACAAAAGAATACGGCATTATTGAAGTTTCAGTAAAAGGAGCAAAAAAGATAAATAGTAAAACATCAGGCTCAACGCAGATATATACCTACTCAAAATTCTGTTTTTCGCAGAAAGGGGATAGGTACTTTCTGAACAGCTGTGAGCCTATTAAAGTGTTTTATAACATAAGGCTAGATGTGAATAAATTTGCTTTGTCATCTTATTTTTCTGAGTTATTGAAGTTTTCAGTTGTATCGCAGGTCCCTTCTGAAAATGTTCTGCGACTATTTCTGAATACTCTTCATTATATGACAGAATCAACACGCTCTGAAGCTTTTTTAAAAAGCGTGTTTGAGTTACGTCTTATGACAGAAATTGGTCTTATGCCAGATTTGGTTGCCTGTGCAAAATGTCATGAATATTCCTCTAATAAAAATTATTTCTATATAAATAATAGCTGCTTCATTTGTGAAAAATGTTATTCTGGAGATTTATCAGATGATGTTATGGAAATAAATGAAGCTGTTTTACATACTTTGCGTTTTATAATCTTTTCAGATTTTAACAAGCTTTTTAATTTTAAAATAAGCGATAATGTTCAGAAAATGCTGTCTGTTCTCACAGAAAGATATCTGTTATCTCATATGAACAGGAATTTCAAAACATTAGAGTTTTATAAATCATTATTGGTGGTGTAACCTTGAATAA
>CALMXN010000300.1 GCA_937871145.1 uncultured Clostridia bacterium | reverse complement strand
CTTACCCAAATCATGAAACAGAGCTGTAACAATACAGCTGTCATCGCTGATTTCAGGTGCAAGTGTATTTTTCATTTTCAGCATGGTTTCGGCTACATTCAATGAATGCTCAAGTAGTCCGCTTTCTTTACATAGATGAAATCGTGAGCTTGCAGGAGCAGTGAGATATTCCGTTTCATTTTCTGCAAAAGCACAAAGCTTATCAAACTCTGGTCGATGGTCTTTTACCATTGCTTTAAGATTTTCATATCTCTCAATTAAAGTGTTATTCATTGTACCTCCAAAATATTATTTTAAGATTTTTATTGTTATTTCTCTCAAGAAAAAGTCATCCTGCAAACCCTATCGGTTGCTTTCCATTCTTGGATTTTTTTGATTTATTATCAACCTCTTTAGGAATAATCGCTTCCGTTATTTTATCCTCTTCAGTTTCTGCAACATCATCCTTATCAAGCACAAGAGCAATAACAGAACTGTGCGTTACGAACATTACTTTTGCATATCCGTAATCCTCAATTTTATCATACAGTCTGCCTGCACTTATCGTTCCTTGATAAACTGTTCGTGTGCTGTTTGCAACATAACCTATCTTCTCAATAAACGGAAGATATGCAAGTATGGCTTCGTTGTCAAATTCGTTATCAGGTTCTTTTATTATTTTAAAAACCCTACCGATTTCAAACGGCTTTTTCCCATAATAGTGATCAAGTCCTGTAACAGTAATAAAATATGCCTTATCCATAAAGAGGCCTCCCTAAAATTATATCACGGTTTATTCTTTATTTCAATTATAGCATAACATATTGTATCAATTTCAGGACATTAGAAAATCTTCCTCAAAAGAATAATCATTTGCTTTTAAAACAGGTATAAGGTGCATGTAAAAACACGCAACGGCTTTTTCAAAATATCTAAAATAATTTGAGCGTGACATTTCGAGTATCTCCATAACTTCATCATGAGTATATTTGAAGTTGTCATAATAATAACGAGTGAGAATGTCATAATAGACATGTCCATTGTCAGGATAGTCACGTACAAGCACAACTGTCTTGTCCAGCATTTTAAGAAGCGACAAACTTTTATGACAGCTTGAAAGCTTATCATCAAACTTTTTCTTATCAATTTGCGTTTCAAATTCAATAAGGGTATCTACAAGTTCGGAAAGGTGCTTTCGGCTTGTAGTGTAAGTATATTCATCAAGATATACAATTTCATTATTCACATTATGCAAAACCCTGCGGTACAATTTTAACAGAGCCTTTACAGATTTCGATTGATTATCACTGCACAAAAAATCAGCATTCATATTTTCCCTCCTTGTCTGACATCACGTCGGTCAAAGTTGCATACCAAAACATTTATAGCCCCCTTAAATAATTTTTTAAAAGCTCTTGACATCACGTTCGTGCCGTGATATCATAATTACGAACATTAAGAACAATTTTATTATACTTGACGGAAAAAGAATTGTCAATAGTTTTCAGAAAAAATGTTCGGTTTATACGAACATAAACAACGGAGGTTACCTTATGGAACTTAAAGAAAAAATCACAAAATTACGACGGATGAAAGGATTAAGTCAATCCGAATTAGCTGTACTTGTCGGAGTAACCTGCCGATCCATTCAGAACTATGAAGCAGGCTCGAGATATCCTAAAAAAGATGTTCTTGCAAAGATTGCAGAAGCTTTGGATGTTGAAGAAAAAAAGCTAGTATCTGAGGAAGAGGAATTTATAATTGAGGCTAATGACAAGTATGGTTTAAGGGGGCAGTCAGCTGCTGAACATCTTGTAAGCAATGCTAATGCTTTATTTGCAGGCGGTGACATTACTGAAGATGATAAGGCAAAGGTTCTTGAGGCAATTCAGGAAGCTTATTGGCAGGCAAAGCTGATAAATAAAAAGTACACACCAAAGAAGTACAGAAACAATAATAACGATTAATTATGTTGTTATTGTCCTGAAAATGAAACATCAATATGCTATATAATAGGATAAGGCAGAAAGGTTGGTGAGATATGTATACCGAGCGAATATATAGTTTAACAAAGCGACTTAAAAATCGCTATCGGACAAGCGACCCATTTGAGCTTGCTGATGCATTAAATATAACTATCACTTTTAAAAAATTTGATAAACTAAAAGGAATGTACTATATCGTTGAACGCTGTGCATTTATAACTCTCAATGAAGAGCTTGACGAAGTTATGCAAAAAATTGTACTGCTTCATGAAATCGGGCATCACATTCTCCACAGACATCTTGCATCTAGAGCTTTTCAGGAATTTTGTCTTTATGACATGACATCAAAGCCAGAAATGGAAGCCAATATTTTCGCAGCTAACATCACACTTGATGACAATGATATTATTTCTCTTGCACGAGATGAAGGGTATACAGCGGAACAAATCGCACGAGCACTTTATGTTCCATATCCATTGTTATTGATTAAAATGAAAGACATGAACACTCGAGGATATAATTTCAGAATTCCTTACATACCGAGAGCGGACTTTTTAGGGAGGTAGTTATGACGCACGATGAGATTTTAAAATACTGCCTTGAAAAAACCGGAGCATATACAGATTATCCTTTCGGACCTGATTGCCTTTGTGTAAAGGTGAAAAAGCGTATTTTCGCTCAGATATTTGTTTTGAAAGGCATACCTGTTTTAACGCTCAACTGTGATATGATGACAGGTGAATTTTACAGAAGAATTTACCCCGAAGCAGTAACGAGGGGCTATCACTGTCCGCCTGTTCAGCAGCCGTATTTCAATACAATCAATCTTGAAAAAGATGTTACTGACGAAGAACTTTTAAAAATGATTGACCATTCTTACAGCTATGTTGTAAGCAAGCTACCAAAGAAAATTCAGCAGGAGCTTAATACAGAAAAGCTTGAATAGTGCAGTGCTTTTGCACCTGCACTTTTTCTTTACAGTCATTGAAAAAGCCGTTCTAAAGGTTACGGTCTTTGAAAAAATTATCAAGTCCTGCGGGACGGGTTTGGGTTGACAGCAAGCATATGATTTGTCTAGACACTCGGCGTTTTTTTACAAAAACTCACTCGCTGACAAATCAGAATTTTATCGAATTTAGCTATGCTGAAATCTCTCAAAAATTCGCTTGTTGGGATATCCCAAACCCTTTTAAAAAGGCAATACTGCCTT
>CALMXN010000299.1 GCA_937871145.1 uncultured Clostridia bacterium | reverse complement strand
GCAGTTATTCCCACTGACATTCCAACAGTACCAAATGCAGAGACAACTTCAAAAAGTGTATCAAGTCCTGTTACTTCTGGGTTCTGTTTTAATGAATAGAATATTGATAAGGTTGCAATAAATATAGCGCCCATTGAAAGCATTGTAATTGTCAGAGCCTTATAAACTGTTGATTTTTCAACTTTTCTGCCGAGAATTGTTGTATCTTCCTTGTTCCTTAATACGCTGACAACAGTCATGAGTATTACTGCAAAGGTTGTGATTTTTATACCACCACCGGTTGATCCTGGAGCTGCACCTATATACATTAATATAATTGAAAATACTTTTGATACCGGATCAAGATTAGCATTATTCAGTGAATCAAACCCAGCAGTTCTGCAACTGATAGACTGGAACATTGAATTCATCAGTTTATCGCCGAAACTCATATTTGCCATTGTTAATGGATTATCCCTCTCAACTAACAGGAATGCTATAGTTCCTGAGACAATCAGAAATGCTGTTACCATAAGTACTACCTTTGTATGAAGAAAAAGATGCTTTGTCTTTCTATAGTAAAGAAGGTCATTCCATACAACAAAGCCAAGTCCTCCACATACAATCAATGCCATTATTGTTATAAGAACAACAGGATTGCTGTTATAACCTATAACACTCATAAAAGGTTGCTTTTCACACAGAATATCAAATCCTGCATTGCAGAAAGCAGAAATCGCAATAAAAACAGATTTGAATATTCCCCTTGCTCCATACTCAGGGACAAAAACTGTTGATAAAATAATCGCCCCTATTGCCTCAATGGATAACGTAAATTTAATAACGTTCTTGATTAGTATTCTTGCATCATCAAAGCCATCGGCACTTACAGATTCAGATGCAAGCTGCATTCTTCTGAGTCCAAGTTTTTTACCTATAATAAAATTGAAGAATGTAACAAATGTAACAAGTCCGAGTCCGCCAACCTGAATCAGCAGTATGATTATAACCTGACCGAATGTTGTCCAATGCTGGAAGGTATCATATATAACAAGTCCAGTAACACATGTTGCAGATGTTGATGTAAACAAAGCGTGATTTATTGGAGTGAAATTACCATCCTTTGCTGATATAGGAAGTGTCAGAAGTAAAGTACCAGTAAGTATAACAAGAATAAAACTAATAGCAATTGTTCTTGTAGGGTTAAGTGACCTACTCTTTTTTTGTAACACAGGCATAAATTTATCTAACCTCTTTATATTAAATGTTAATTATCAAATTATAGCATATAAAAAATAAATTGCAAGACCATTCCCATATTAATGTTAATTTTCTCAAATTGAACCATATTTCTTTTATTTTTATAGAATTCACTTTCTGCCTTTATAAATAGTTTTGAATACAGGCAATACTATTATTCAATATTGCATTTTTCCTGAATATTTTTTAATTCAAATGTTTTAATTGTAATCACTATGCACTTGTGTTATATTATTAATATAATTTATTCTTATATTTTAAGGAGTTATTATGAAAGAACTAAAGCCAAAAAGAGTTTCCGATTCAATGACCGAGCACGTTGAGATACTTATGCCTGGTCATATAAATGGTTATAAAAGATTATTCGGCGGACAACTTATGGAATGGATAGACGTTGTTGCTGCTGTTGTTGCAAGACGACATTCAAGCTGTAATGTTACCACTGCTTCAATTGATAATCTTCAGTTCAAGGCACCTGCATATGCAAACAACACACTTGTTTTAAAAGGTAAAATAACCCACGTTGGAACAAGCTCTATGGAAATAAAGGTTGATACTTATGTTGAAGCACTTGACGGAACACAAAAGGTAATCAACCACGCATATCTTGTGCTTGTTGCACTTGATGAAAATGATAATCCTGCAAAGGTACCGCCACTTCTGATTGAAACCGATGAGGAAAAAGCAGAATGGGAGGCTGGCATAAAGCGACATAACCTTAGAAAACAGCGACGTGCTGAAGACTATTAAAAAATGTTAATATAAGTATAGACTTTTTGGCTTTTTTAAGTTATAATAGTAAAGTTAAATATTATATTTACTCATAAGGGGGATATTACAGCATGTCTATAAAAACCAGAATACTTGCTGGCATTTCTGCATTGACTATGGCTTTTTCATTATCTGCGTGTACTAATGCAGATACAACCTGGGCTAATAAGGTTGATGGAAACAAAATAAATGCCGGCGTTTATATTTTCTATACTATTCAAGGATATGAAGATGCTACAGATAAACTTAAAGATGATAGTTCTGTAACTAAAAAGAACATAATGTCAAAGGAAATTGACGGCAAAAAGGTACCTGAGTATATCGAGGAATACGCAACAGACAAATGCAAGCAGATGATAGGTGTCGATCATAAATTCAAGGAGCTTGGTCTTGGGCTTTCATCAAAGGATAATAAAGCTATTAAGCTTGCAACAGACAATGCATGGGAAGCAACAGGCGACGAGTATGAAAAGAACGGTATCAGTAAGGATTCAATTGAAAAAATCTTTACAATGAACCAGAAGCTCGAAGTATTATTCAATAAGTATTACGAAAAGGGCGGACTTGAAGAAGTCAAGCAGGAGGATATCAACAAAAATATCAACAGTAAATATGCCAGAGTTAAGCTTCTTCCTTTGATTCTTAAAAAAGACGACGGTACAGAACTTGACAATGCCGGCAAAGATGCAGTTAAGAAAAAGGCTGATGAATATCTCAAGAAGGCCAAAGAAGGCGCAAACTTCGATGAGCTTATTAATGAGTATTATAAAAGCAGGTATAATGAATCAACAGGAATTCCACAGTCTTCATCAGAAACTGATAAAGAAAAGGATCCGTACGAAAATGAACAGATAGTATATGACGGTGTACAGTACATTGATCCAGTTGGTGTAACAGATATGATCAAGTGTGCAAAATATAACGAACCTATCATGGTAATAACAACAACATACATTTATGTATATGTTAAGCTTGATATAACGCAACGTGATGATTTTATGAAAGAGGCCAGAAACAGTACTCTTAAGTCTCTGAAGAATGCTGACTTTCAAAAGATGTCATCAACATGGGGTAGCGACCTTAAAATAGAGAAAAACAACGACTCTTATGACAGATACACACCTGAAAAAGTTATTAAGAAAATGCAGAAAAATCAGAAAAGTACAAGCAGTAGTTCAGAAGCATAAATAAATTAAGCTCCCTTTTTACAGGGAGCTTTTTTATTACATAAAAAATAGCCTTTCGGCTATTTATGATATTTTGAATTGTTTAATATTGAGAATGCTCTGTAAATCTGTTCTGAAAGCATAACTCTTGCAAGCTGATGAGGGAAAGTCATTTCTGACATTGATAATCTGAAATCTGCTTGTTTTTTTATATCGTCACATATTCCAAAGGAACTACCAATAATAAAGTTTATTGTACTTTTCCCTGATATTGAAATGTCATTGAATTTTTCACCAAGCTTTTCACTCGGGAGCTGTCTGCCCTCAATGCACATTGCAAATGTATAAGAGCCTTTTGTGAGGTAACTCTGTATCTGCTTGCCCTCGGCAGATAATGATGATTCAATTTCCTTCAGTGAAGGATTGTCGGACAAACGCTGTTCAGCGAGTTCAACAATATTGAACTTGCAGAATGCAGTAAGGCGTTTTGAATATTCATCAATTGCCATACGAAGGTATTGTTCCTTAAGCTTGCCGACTGTTATTATATTGACTGTTAGCATAATTTCACCTTATAAAACACAACATGCGCCACTTGTCGCAACTGGAGCAACTGACAATATGTAATCCTTATTCCTGCAAAAATCATTAAGCTCATTAAGTACAGTTTTTTCAGCAACAAAAGGGGTGTTATTTTCCTGACTCAGATGCCCGAGAATTACACGTGTCGTTCCGTTTTGAAGTAATCTTTTTACCATTCCTGCACAGATATTATTTGCAAGATGTCCGTGGTCTGAAAGAATTCTTTTCTTCAGATAATACGGATATCTTCCGCTTTTGAGCATTTGCTCATCATAATTTGATTCAAGAAGAACAAAGTCTGAGCCGAAGAGATTGCTTTCAACCTCAGGTGTTATTTTGCCAAGGTCTGTGCATACTGTAATGACTCTTTCATCATTTGTGTTAATTCTGTATCCACAGCTTTGTTCTGTATCGTGTGGTGTGGAAAAGCATTTTATGTACATATCGTTTATTCCAAGCCCGTCAGATGTTATTACTTCAGTTTTAGTGCAAGCAGAAATCTTGTTTGATCTTATCAGTGAATTAAGCGTCTTTTCCTGTGCATAAACAGGAATCTTATATTTCTGTGTAAAAATATTCAGACCTGAAACATGATCTGAATGCTCATGCGTAATGAAAATTGCTTTTACCGCATCAGCATTGATTCCACATATTTCAAGTCCCTCTGATAGTCGTTTGCAGCTAACACCTGCATCAATCAGTATACCTGATGCTGGGCTGCCGATAAATGTCGCATTACCCTTGCTTGAACTGAATAAAGGGTAAACTCTTGCCATTAAATCACGTTCCTTAATTTATAGTGCTTTTCTCATTGATGAACCTGGTATGGTCTTTCTGACAACATCAGCACCAAGCAATTTTAGCTTGTCATCAATGTTTTCGTATCCTCTTTCAATATGAAAGATATCATCGATTTCGGTTACCCCGTGAGCTGCAAGTCCTGCAATAATCATTGCTGCGCCAGCACGAAGGTCTGTTGCTTTCACCGGAGCACCAGTAAAGGATTCAATCCCCTGAATAATTGCGACCTTGCCGTCAACAGAAATATCAGCTCCCATACGGCGAAGCTCCGCTACGAATCTAAAGCGGTTATCAAATATATCATCTGTTACTATGCTTGTCCCACTTGCAAGACACAACAGTGTAGAAAACTGTGGCTGCATATCTGTCGGGAAACCTGGGTGAGGCATAGTTTTTAAGCTTGTTTTCTCAAGAGGGCCTGTGTAAATAACTCTGACACTATCATCATTTTCTATTACTGTTACGCCGATTTTGCGAAGTTTTGCTGTAATAGATTCAAGATGTTTGGGAATAACATTCCTTATAATGACATCACCTTTTGTGGCTGCTGCTGCAACCATATATGTTCCGGCTTCAATCTGATCCGGAATTACTGCATAAGTAGTACCCTTCAATGAGCTTACACCACGGATTTTGATAACATCAGTACCAGCGCCCATAATATCTGCTCCCATTGAATTAAGAAAGTTTGCTAAATCAACAATGTGAGGTTCCTTTGCTGCGTTTTCAATTATTGTTAAACCTTCAGCCTTAACAGCCGCGAACATTGCATTTATTGTACCACCAACAGTAATAAAATCAAAATAAATCTGAGATCCGATAAGGCTGTCTGCTGATACTTCAACCATTCCATGTTCAATTACATCAGTTGCGCCAAGTGAACGAAATGCTTTAAGATGCTGATCAATCGGACGGTCACCAAGATCACATCCGCCAGGCATTGGAACCTTTGCCTTGTGAAATCTGCCAAGTAATGTGCCAAGAAAATAACTTGATGCACGCATTAGACGAGCAAGGTCGTATGGAACAGTAGGCTCCATAATACCCCTTGTGTCAATCTGAATTGTATTTTTATTTATTATCTTAACACTTGCACCCATTTCATAAAGAATACGGATACAGATGGAAATATCACTAATCTCTGGAACATTTTCAAGAACACATGGGCCATCGGCGAGAATTGTAGCTGCAACTATTGCTACTGCTGCATTTTTAGCACCGCTTATTTCAACTTGTCCATGGAGAGGTTTACCACCGCGAATATATAATTTTTCCAAATAATTCACTCTCCCACTAAATATCTTTATTATTATAACACACTTTTTTATAAATTAAAAGCTTTTTCGCATTAAAATAATTAGATATTATCACAAAATATAGCAAAGATATGTCTAAATTATTGTTGGCAATATTTGGATAATTAATCAGACCCAAAAAATAAACAGCCTCTTTATATATTAAGAGACTGTTAAACTTTTTATATTATTCACCGTAGGTTGAGAGAGTAATCTTGTTTATCTTAACTGCTTCTTTTGGAGCACCGCTTTTTTTATCAGTATCTACATCAAAAATTTTTTCGTATGAATCCATACCCTCATATACCTGTGCAAAGATAGTGATATTATATGGTATATTTGGCACACCGCCTTTATCTAAAAAGGCATCAACTATATCTTTATTTGCTTTTTTCTTTTCTACCATTTCATTAAGTTGAGACTTTAGCTTATCATCAAAATTCAATGAATTTATACCCAAAATAAATGTTCCGCTACCCTTTAAGTCAACTCCTGTTGCAATAATAGCACCCTTGATAGGCCAAAGATTTTTGCTTCTTTCAACATCAATGCTTTTATGCTCCTGGTCATATAAATTCTGGTCAAAGCCTTCCTTATCCTTGTCTTTTTTATTCAAGACAATACCGTCTTCACGTTTTGTACCAGCGTGGAAATAATTGCCCTTTCCGTCATTGTCTTTTGCAATTTTGTATACATATGTGCCATCATAATAGCCGTCATTTACAAGCTTTATAAAATGAGCAACAGTCGCTGGTGCTTCCTTTTCATACAGAACGATTTTGAATGTGCCTTCTGTTGTGTCAACAGTTGCAATTTTCTGTCCTTTTTCTGGGGCATTAAGCTGAATAAGGTCAACATCCTTTGAGTTTATTTCCTTAGGGAATTTATATCCCTTATTTGCAAAAAAGAACAATCCGAATACTACAGCAAGCAGTATAGCTCCAATAATCAGCAGCTTTGAAAATCCTTTACTTTTCATAATTCACCTTCCGTTATTTCTTTTTTATTGTTGTTCCCTGTCGTGTTTCTTCAAGAACATAACCCATATCAGAAATCTTATTTCTCAATTCATCTGCAAGGGCAAAGTCCTTATTTTTTCTTGCCTGTGTTCTTTCGTTCACAATATTCATAACTTCCTGAGGAATTTCCTCACCTTCAGAAGCAGAATTCAGTTTTTTAGCAGTTTCAATAAGGCTCAGGGAAAGTACCTTATCAAACTCATCAATAAGAGCGAGCTTTGTTTTTGCGTTTATATTTGCTTTTAAAACATCATAAAGTGCTGTGATAGCAAGTGATGTATTTAAATCATTATCAAGAGATTCTTTAAATTGTGCTCTGTAGTTATCAAAATCGTCTTTGCTGACTTCTCCACTTTCTTCTTTAAGGATAGAAGAAATCTTTGAAATAATTTTATTGAAAGCAATTACTGCATTATCAAGGTTTTCATATGAGAATACCAATGATTTTCTGTAATGTGACTGCAGGCAGAAGAAACGATAAACAAGTGGATTATAGCCCTTAGATTCAATGAGAGAAACAGTAAGGAATTCTCCTTTTGATTTGCTCATCTTACCGCTGTTTGTGTTAAGGTGATAAACGTGGAACCAATAGTTGCACCATTTATGGCCGAGATAAGCTTCGCTCTGTGCGATTTCATTTGTGTGATGAGGGAAGGCATTATCAATTCCGCCACAATGTATATCAAGATATTCGCCAAGATTTTTCATACTTATGCAAGAGCATTCAATATGCCAGCCTGGATATCCGACACCCCAAGGACTTTCCCATTTAAGTTCCTGATCATCAAACTTTGATTTTGTGAACCAAAGTACAAAGTCAGCCTTGTTTCTCTTGTTTGAGTCTTCCTCAACGCCTTCTCTTACGCCGATTTCAAGGTCTTCTTCCTTGAAATTATGGAACGCATAATAATTATCAAGCTTTGATGTATCAAAATAGATATTTCCGCCAGCTTCATAAGCATAGTCTTTTTCTATGAGAGATGATATGACTTTAATAAATTCATCAATGCAGGAAGTCGCTGGTTCAACCACATCAGGTGTTTTGATGTTAAGCTTTCTGCAATCATCAAAGAAAGCGTCTGTATAGAGTTTTGCAATTTCCATAACAGATTTGTGCTCTCTTTTTGCACCCTTGAGCATCTTGTCATCGCCAGTATCACCGTCGCTTGAAAGATGACCAACATCAGTAATATTCATTACTCTTGTTACGTCATATCCGCTAAAACGCATATGCTTTTCAAGCACGTCCTCCATAATATAGCTTCGAAGGTTGCCGATATGAGCATAATGATATACTGTTGGCCCGCAGGTGTACATTGAAACCTTATTGCCAAAGCGAGGAACAAACTCTTCCTTTTCTCTTGTAAGTGTATTGTAAATTTTCATACTTTCCCCCTGAAATAAGATGGGCAGAATCCTCTGCCCTTATATATTATTTGTTTAGATTATTTATTTGTTTTTCAAGCTTTTCAATTCTCATAAGATGCTTGCAAAGTTCCTGTGAAACTGGATCCGGAATATGGATCTGGTCACAGTCACAAACTTTCACACCGTCGCGCTTAACAACTCTTGCAGGAACGCCGACCGCTGTTGTATTTGGTGGGACTTCTGTCAGAACAACTGCGTTGGATGCAATTTTTGCATTATCACCAACCTTGAAAGGTCCGAGAACCTTTGCACCAGCACCAACCATAACATTGTTGCCGAGTGTCGGGTGACGCTTTCCGTGTTCCTTACCCGTACCACCGAGCGTTACGCCCTGATAAATAAGGCAGTTATCACCGATTTCAGTAGTTTCGCCGATCACTACACCCATTCCGTGATCAATAAACAGACCTTTACCTATTTTTGCACCTGGATGAATTTCTATACCAGTAAAAAATCTTGCTACCTGCGAAACTATTCTTGCAACAGTAAATAACTTCTTCTGATAAAGCTTATGAGATAATCTATAAGCCATTACCGCGTGAAGTCCTGAATATGTGAGGACGATTTCAAATGAACTTCTTGCTGCAGGGTCACGTTCTTTAATCAATGCTATATCTTCTTTAATAATATCAAACATATTTTGCCCCCCTTAAAATGAAAAATCCCCCTTGAGAATAAACTCAAGGAGGCAGTTAGCTCATAACTACGGTTCCACTCCGATTTGTAACTCAAGGCTCTTAACGTGAGCATCCGCAGACAGATACTTAATAATAATGTTCCCCGTCTGTGCTGGCAGGCGCACTTCGTATAATTCTTCATATGCCACTTTCACCTGACTGGCACTCTCTGAAATGAAGTTGATTATATTACTCTACCTGTTACGCATTTTATTCATTATATGATATACTACCATAAACATTTACAAAAATCAAGTATTACTTGGTAGGATCAATTTCTGTTCTGTATTGCCACAGATACTGAATTCCTGAAATTGCAGTAAGAGCTGTTGCAGTCCATATAAGAATATTTCCAACAAGAATAACATTAAATGAAATATCGATAACATTATCAAGTCCCTGTATGAACAGTATTGCAACGATAGCAACCATTGTGAAGGCTGTTTTAATCTTGCCCATCATACCAGCGGCAATGACCTTTCCGCCTTCTTTGTTTGCAACAAGGCGAAGAGAAGTAACCATAAATTCTCGTGCAAGGATAATGATAACAGCAATGCTTGGTGCAAGTCCAATTTCAATGAAAGCAACAAGTGCTGACATTACAAGAACTTTATCAGCAAGAGGGTCTAAAAACTTGCCGAAGTTTGTTACAAGATTGTTTTTTCTTGCTATATGTCCATCAAGAGCGTCAGTAATTGATGCTATTGCGAATACTGCAAGGGCAAGAAAATAGTTTCCCGGGATTTTTTCTATAAAAAGAAAAACTAAAAACAAAGGTATTAAAACAACTCTCAATATTGTCAACTTATTTGGTAAATTCATCTGTCACTGCTCCAATCAAATCATAATCCATTGTACTATCAATGCTCACTTTAACAAAATCACCTATTGTCAGCTTCTTTTCACTTGTAAAGAATATCTTTCCGTCAATTTCAGGTGCTTCAGCATAGCTTCTTCCGAAGAAGCATTCAGCGTATCTGTCAAAACCTTCAACAACGACCTCAATAGTTTTGCCAATCAGCTTTTCGTTATTCTCATCTGAAATTCTCATCTGCTCATCCATAATGATATCTGAACGATGTTCACGGACTTTAAGTTCAATCTGATCAGGGAAGGTTGCTGCTGGTGTACCTTCTTCTGCTGAATATGCAAAGCAGCCAAGTCTGTCAAATTTCATTTCAGAAACAAAGT
>CALMXN010000298.1 GCA_937871145.1 uncultured Clostridia bacterium | reverse complement strand
ATTTTTTCTTCAGAACCTGCAAAATTAATCTGTTTCATAATATTTCTCCTTTTTGTAAAATTATTATTGTTTTTCCATATTTTTTATTATATACTGAAATTAGTATTATGCAACTACCACTTTTTTATAATTTCTGTAGAACCACTTTTGGAGGGATAAAATGATTTTAGGAATTAAAATTGATAAAAACAATTCAGGTTCTCTATGTAATGAACTAATAGATTGCATCAGGAGAAAAATATTGAATGGTGAATTAAGCAACGGTGATAGGTTGCCTTCAACACGATTACTTGCAGATGAACTACATATTGCAAGAAATACGGTAATATATGCTTATGAACAGCTTATTGCAGAGGGATATCTTGAAAGCAGAAAGGGATCAGGAACTTATGTTAAGCTTTTGAGTGACTATAAGCTTCCTGAAAAATGTTTTGAAAAAAAGCTTATAAATAACACTGTCTTAAATCCTCACGGTAATGCTATTGTGTTTGATACAGGAACACCTGACAACGCGATGTTCCCTGTTGCCACGTGGTCAAAGGCACTGAAAAAAGCCTGTCAGAATGCTTCTGTACATTCATTCGGGTATTCTGAAATAACGGGCAACAGAAATCTCAAAAATGCACTATGTCAGTACCTGTACCGTTCAAAGGGAATAAAATGCCATGCTCAGAATATTTTTATTGTTTCAGGAACTTCAGGGGCAATTTCACTCATTGCAGATTCATTTGAAAAGAATAACCGAAGAATAGCACTTGAAGACCCATGCATTGACTTTGTAAGAAATATTCTCCGATATAAAGAGTATGAAATTTATCCTGTTCCTGTCGATGATGAGGGGATGATTACTACAGAACTTAATCAGCACTGCAAATACAAGCCTTCGCTTATATATACTGTTCCCTCTCATCAGTTTCCGACAGGGACAATTCTGTCAGCATCAAGACGTATGGAACTCCTCAAATATGCAGTATCAGCTGGCGCATACATAATAGAGGATGATTACGACAGTGAATTCAACTATAGTAAAAAGATAGTTCAACCACTATACAACATTGATTCAGAACATACTATTTATATCGGAACTTTCAGCAAAACTTTTTCCCCGGCAATACGACTTGGATATATGATTGCTCCTGACAGCCTGATAGCAAGAATAAGTGAAGTAGCTGAAAAACAAAATATCAGGACTGAAATTATAACACAGCTTGCTATGGCGGATTTCATAAATGAAAAATTACTGGACAAACATATTTATAAGATGAAAAAGGTTTATGCAAAGAAAAGACAGCATATTATATCCTGCATCAGAAAATATTTTAAAGACACAGCAACAATATCTGGAGAAAATGCAGGGCTTCATCTTTTAGTTTCATTTGGAAGTGGTTATTGTGAAGAGGCTAAATTGCTTGATTACGGTGTGAGTGCTGAATATGCTGATGATTATGCAACCAATAAACTCAAATACAAAAACAAGCTCATACTTGGTTATGGAAGTCTTGATAATAATCAGATAGAAGACGGTATAAAAAATCTTGCTCAGGCTTTCCAAAATAAATTGCGTTAAGTTAATAACAAATTGTTTTTACATCACTATACTTTCTTTCACTATAATTAACATTCATCATATAATAATATATTATGAAATTTTTAGGTTTTTAAGGTTAATATATATTGACAAATCAAATACATGTGATATAATACAATAAACCGACGAGGCGGAGATAAAGGTAATTATGATTCTACAGAGAGCCTGTGATGATGAGATTCAGGTGAAAAACAGATTATCAAATGGACCGCTGAGGGTGCAGTCAAATGTATCATTTCAGATACAGAGTATTCTGCAACGTGATGGCATACCTTAGTTGTCGGGAGTATGATAGTACTCTGCAAGAGCATTACTATATTTTTATGGTAATGAATCAAGGTGGCACCGCGGATAATAGTATTTATTCGTCCTTGACAGAAATTGAATCTGTCAAGGACGTTTTTGTTTGTCGACGCATTAAACTCCTTTGACATTTGTCAATGGAGTTTTTTTATTTGGAGGTGCATTGTGAAATTCAGACCTAACTTTGAAGAAGTAAAAAAAATAATAGATACTGACGGCTACGACATAATTCCTGTAAGCTGTGAAATATTGTCGGACATATGTACACCGATACAGGCATTGAAAATCCTGAAAAATCATTCCGAGCATTGTTATATTCTTGAATCTGCTGCTGCAGATGAAAAGTGGGGACGCTATACATTCCTTGGCTTTGAGCCAAAACTTTCAATTGTGGCGCTTGGTAACAATATAAAGATTGGTGACATAGAAACTACAACCTGTCACCCTCAAAATGAAATAAGACAGATAATGTCGCAATACAAAAGTCCTCACTTTGAA
Organism: uncultured Clostridia bacterium; assembly: GCA_937871145.1. Classification (GTDB taxonomy): domain Bacteria; phylum Bacillota; class Clostridia; order Oscillospirales; family Ruminococcaceae; genus SZUA-444. Next base: position 656 of record CALMXN010000298.1, on the reverse strand, counting down.
TATCTTCCGCCATTTACGGGCGGACTTGTGGGATACTTTTCATACGATTATCTTGCCTACAGTGAGCCGACAGTGAAATCAGACTTGCCGGACAACGAGAATTTCAACGATGTTGACTTAATGCTTTTTGATAAAGTAATTGCTTTTGATAATTTCCGTCAGAAGGTAATTCTAATCGTAAATATGAAAATCTCAGATGGAAAAACAGGTTATGACAAAGCAGTTCTTGAACTGGAACGACTTTCTGAAATACTCAAGAATGGTAAGCCAAAAATAGAAGTAGATGGAAAAATTAAAAGTGAAATAAAAGCACTATTTAGCAAAGAGGAATTCTGTAAAATGGTTCAGGATGCAAAAAAGTATATAAAAGAGGGCGATATCTTTCAGGTTGTTCTATCAAATTGCCTCAGTGCAGAGTATGAAGGAAGTCTGCTGGACACTTACCGTACTTTAAGAACATTAAACCCTTCTCCTTATATGTTTTATCTATCAGAAACAGACGTAGAAATTGCCGGAGCATCGCCCGAAACACTTGTTAAACTTGAGAATGGAACTCTCCACACCTTTCCTCTTGCAGGAACACGCCCAAGGGGCAGTACCACCGATGAGGACAATGCTCTTGAAGCAGAGCTTCTCGCAGACGAAAAGGAACTTGC
>CALMXN010000297.1 GCA_937871145.1 uncultured Clostridia bacterium | reverse complement strand
TTTAAATTCATCAGTTTTTTCATTTATACAATCAATAATTTTATATGTTTTTTCAGGATCTTTGTCGTTCATAATACTAGAAACAATGTCTTTATAAATCTGCGGAGAAATTGAATTGATATTATTTAATGTATCTATATCAACGACATTCTTGATTTTATCAAGGTTAAGATATTCACCATTAAGTAGGGCTTCAGATCCCCATGATCCTACATCTTTAATAAAATTTAATCTAACACTACCGATATCATATCCAAAACCATTAGTTAAAGGAACATATTGCATACCGAACAAGTCAAGATCAGCAATACTGCTTAAAGAATCTTTGATACTTGTTTCCACTTCATTTTTAATATTAGTAAGGCTATCCTTTCCATTTTCAACAGCTTTATTAATTTTTTGTTCAGCGTTAGTGGTTATTTTAGTTACAGTTGAAGTGACAGTATCGATTGCCTTAGCGATGGCTGCAGTACCTGCACCTATAGCAGCAGAACCCGCGGCTGCTCCTGCATTTACTACAGCAGTACCCACACCTGCTACAGATAATTATAAAAACAAACAAAGATCATTTATTTTATATTTTTTTGGGTCTTCCTGAAGCTCATTTTTATTATCTTCTTTATCATAATCGCCTATAGTAAGAGATAAATCCTTTTTACCGTTTTTGAGGTTTGTTTTAAGCTTGATATGATCTTTAGCATTTCCTTGAGCTGCAAAAGAAAATAGATTAATCAAATCCGATAAATTTGAGATTCCCTCACTCATATAAATATATAAGCACTCAACAAGTTCTTTTTTCATTTGAGCACTGTATTCATCTACGATCAGACTGCCATAATTATCTTCGAGCCATTCATCATCAACAGATAAAGGATCTTCGTATATTTGTTCTTCAACAATTTCAGGGAGTACAGCATCCTCAGGTTTATCAATGTAGTTCCAGTCTCTGTACGGGATAACCATTTTTCCCCATTTCTTTCACCTCTCTAATTTGACTATAGTCATTTTAGAGTATTGTAACACTTTTTTGAGTCACTGAATAGTCGGGGGATTATTGCGCGGATACTATACGTTTATCTTATATAAGATCTTTCGAAGATATACATGAATAAATGGAAAATAAAAGTTCCTATCTAGGTAGACAATATTTGCTACTGATAGAGACTTTTTGATTTACTTATTCAACACCTAAAGCCTTAAACACGGCATCTTCAGCACTGGAATAAGGAATAAGCTGAAATGCACTCATTAATTCTGGAGGTACTGTACCAAAATCAGTAAAAGAAGTACTTGGTATAAGAACTTTCTTTGCTCCACTATCAAGACAAACTTGTAAAACATTTGCAAGCTCATCAGCTTTTATGATAGTGCCACTTATACTTATTTCGCCAAGAACTACAATTGAGCTTTGCAAAGGTTTTGCAAGAGCAATAGAACATAAAGCAATTAAAGTAGGCAAGGCAAGTTTATTAGTCATTCCTATACCTTGTAAATCTTGATAATTGACTATATAATCTTTCGATGTCGTACTTATCGTTCCACTTATTCGATTTCCATTAGCTTTAAGAAAGTTAAACGCTGTATCAGAGGCTTCTTTACATTCTCTATCTGAGCCGATGCCTGTTCTATTGAATTTGCCGTTACCAGGAAGCATTTGAGATTCAAGTCTAAATACACCAAGCATGCCTGATTTACCTTGTGAAACATTGTAAACTTGTCCTGGATTACAAATTCCTTCAGGTATAAGCTTTCCACCACCTTGTTCGGGCACTGAAACGTAATGTTCTTCAAATGTCTCATTATCAATATATGAAAAATTAACATCATAGAACTCCATACCACCAAGCTTTTTTAGCTGTTCTTTGACTCTTCTACGCATTTCAAGAGAAATCTGAACAACCTCTTCAAGATCATCTTTTGTAAATTCACCGTGTGGATATATAAGTTTGAGATAACCGTCAACCATTCTTCTAACCGCAATAGTGTCACGTTGATTTAGGTTTTTCCCTAACTTGAAATATGTATCAAGCTTATTCCCATATTGTTCTTTTCGTAGTTCTCTTATAAACTCCGCAAAATAATCTGTAATGAAGCCATAATTGTTTGTAAAGTGTTTAGGTCGGAATTTAGGGATTTCCCATCCTGGAAGATAGCAGTGCATTCTATCAAGAAAAGCTGTGTCAGTTCCCATTTCCTTTGGAAAGGGATCGAAAAGGCTTGAGGTTTTCAGTAATACATCAACACTTTGATTAATATTACCCACAAACACCATTGATGCTGATGCTGCTTTCTCTTCTTTTCCACGAGCAAAAGAACCCGAAGCCATATAATCTTTCATTATTTGTACGCCATCTTTATCTTTGAACCTTATTCCAGCAACCTCGTCAAATGCAACGCAGTCCCATAGTCCTACTAGACCTACGGTCCTTTTACCCATATTATAAAAAAGATTGGCGACTGTAGTCTGACCACCAGACACAAGAATGCTGTTAGGAGATATTTCCTTATAAAGATGAGATTTGCCTGTGCTTCTTGGACCGAGTTCACATAAATTAAAGTTATTTTCTATAAGAGGAAGTGCACGAGTCAACAAAAGCCATTTTTCACGATAGCTGAGATAATCAGGTTCCATTCCTATTGAACGAAGTATTACATTTATCCATTCATCTTTACTAAAAAACTTACGTCCTTCTTTAAGCTCAGAAATATCTATATGAGGCATTTGTATCGGATTAAGCTGCCTTATCTGTACAGGGCAACCGTTTTGCTTTTCTTCTTCAATATATTCGTATTCAAGTTGAATGATACACCATATACCACCGCATAGAAGCCTGTCATATGTTTCAGGGTAACTATCTGGTATTGGTATGCCGCTTAATCCAAGGTTTGAGAAAGATGCATTGTATGTGTTGTTTTTTAGATTAAGTCCTACTGTAATCATATCAATGACAGTATATCTTCCGTTTTTGCGAAGTAAAGAGAGAATTTTCTGAGCTTCATCAGGTCTTACAAAATTATCGGAAAGTATTTTTTTTACAGTTTCAACTCCAATTTCAATTTCTTCTTCGACATCAGTGTTGCAGTATTGACCTAAAAGAAATTCAAGCACATATACAGGAACATTTGCCCCTTCTTTTATTTTTTTAGTTAAGTCTTTTCTGACAATCTTGCCATCGAAGTTCTGTCGAAGTTTATACTTTAATACTTCGTTTGGGTCTTCAGTTTCTGTATTAAATACAGATAATTTTTCATCCATATTATAACCTTCATTTCTATCAATATCAGAAACCGAAGTTTCCTGCAAAAGCAATATCTATCATAATATCTGTTCTCATTAATTCCATACCATTGTTTTCATCAACGGCAACTAAATAATACTTTTGTAATTTGCTGTATGTCTTGTTTTTGAGGTTGAAGCGAAGCTTGAACATACGATGTATAGCTTCAGAGTCAACTTTATCAGCAATAATAAAGTTTTCGTTTGAAATAGTTTCATTGTCTTCTGACACAAAGAAAACTTTGTAAGTTGCTTCCTTGATAATATCGCTTACGGCTTCACTTTGTATAAATTCAAGTATTATATTGAGATTTGTTAGTTTTTTAAGGGGAGTGATAAGTGCAATTGTTGCTTTTTTAGTTTCTGTGAAGCTTCTTTCAGTTTTCACCTCAATAACAGGAATAATCATTTCTTGAGGTGAACAGCCGCCGTGAACATAGTTTAGTCCACTCCCTGGATGTTTTATTATATCAGTTCCGACAGGAGATGAAACATATCCATCATAACCAGTATACATCGTATTGAGAGGTATACTGCGTATTCCTTCAATGTCTATTGGTTCATTTGATATGGCAAATCGTTTGCCGGTTAGTAATGATTTCTTAGAAATGCCACCAATTTTATCACTTTCGAAAACCTTATCTCTCTTGTAAAGAAAACCATGGTCAGCAGTTACGAAAAAATGTGAGGTATTAGCACTCGTGGTTAGCTTTTTAATAAGTGCTTTGATTTCAGTAACTGCTTCTTCGCAAGCCACAAAAACCTCATCTTCACTTTTAGGATCATCTCCACAGGCATCAATTTGATTATGATATACATAAACAAATCGCTTTTCAGTAAATATCTCTCGAAGCTCAGACTGACTCATTTTTGTAAGGCTGTCAAATTGAACACAACGGCTTGCTTCTGAATATGTTTTAAACAATGCTTCACGAGTTTCAGTTGTATCACATACTTTTCCATCAACTTCTGCTTTTAGTTCGGAGTTTAATGTATATGTTCTATGAGGCAGGAGTGCTGCCATACCTGTCTGAGTTTTTGAAGGAAGCACAGACTGCATGACACTTATTTTTGCATTACACTTTTCATCAGCCTGTAATTCTTTAAATAATGTAATGCCAACTTCATATCGTAAAGCATCTGAGATTATAACACAAACTTTGTCTTTGGAAGAAGATATGTTGTCATGATAGAAATTTTGCTGAACTGGAATGTTAGTTTTACCGTTTGCTTCAGCAAAAGTATTACACCAGTTTACTGTTATCTTGTTAAGGTAATCATTTGTATAAATGTTTTCGATAAGGAAACGCATATTTTCAAAGCCGACATTTGATGAAAGTTTATTGTAGTAGTAATTAAAATAACGATAATGCATATCAATTTTATACCATACAGAGGTATAACTCTTAATGATTTCATTTATACTACTCATTGGGGAATAATTCGCATCCTTGATTATGTAATAAGCATTCTCAAGAACAAAATATTCGTTTCTGAAAAATACTCCATAATGCTGTTTTCTTCTGAGTAAACAGATTTCAGGGATAGTTCTATCCAATATCTTAGCAGCGGTGTCTTCATTTTCAAGCCTTTCGAGCATCCAGGATACAATTAGTTCATCAATTCCTTTAAAAATGTTACAATCAATAAGATTTTCAACTGCAATCTTTGAAAACACCTTATGACCGTCTATTAAGTTATATACAATAGCGGATAACTCATCAAAACGTTCACCATAAATTGAGTTATTCATATAGTTATCAAGGAATGCCATTACGCTGCCTGATTTCTGTGAGATATATGGTTTCCAAGCAACCGGCACATCACACTGCATAACCTTTACTGAATAAGTTATGAACAAACACAACAGGAGTTTTTCAAGTGTTGGCGTTGAATCCATATAACCGAATGTTATTTCTGCTTGCTGCCAAAACGCTTCAATAAGACCATATTTATTAAGGCTTTCTAAATATTTATTATCTTCAAGACTTTCTTCAGCGAGAATAATCTTGAGGCTTTCCTCGAATGAAGCTATTTTTAATCTGCAAACAGCACTTATAAGACTGACTTCAATAGTAATTCTGTCATATTCTTCAACATCAATACTATAAAAACGTTGCAATCTTTCCTGTGCAGCAAAGAACTTAACATACTTTTGAATTATTGGCTTGAATTCATCTGCTATATTAAGGTCAGCACATATAAGTGATGCTCTGTCAACAAAGAATTCCTTTGAATAATGAATTGTATCAGCAAGATGATTTTCTCTTATTTCGGGTTTTGAGAATGGAGCATAGATGAGATAATTTGTTTTTGTATCCTCAATTTCAAGAAAATACTTTGTGTAAAGCTGATTATCCTTTTCAAGTTTAAGTTTCTTTGCATTATTTAGTTCAAGCGAGTCTATTTCAGCGGCAAATTCTGCATTATCATCATACCAAAATACAAGTCTGCGTTCTTCCGCTGTAAATTCCTCGTTTAATTTATCGGTAATTTGTTTAAGATTAAGCTCTGCCACTTTTTACACCTCGTATTTTATTTGATAGGCACAAGAACTTCAAGCTTCTTTCCGTCCTGAGCTGTCTGAACCTTTTCATAGTTGACTTTTACACCATCATCAAGGTCAATGTCAATTCTTGCAAGAGCAAGATGAGAAATCTTCTCGTCATAATCTCTTGCTTCTTTAAGCTGTTTTAAAAGCTTATCCTTACGCTTTTCAGCAAGTGTTATATCACGGCTGTTTGTACTATTATCTATTGTTTCCTGCATACGATTGACTTCACTTTCATAAACTCTTTGAAGCTTATGAAGATATTCAACACGAACATTACCTGTTGTATCAGCGTTCCAGCGGTGCATATAGATAAGTGCCTTAAATCCGTTTTGCTTGCCACTATCAAACATCCAATAAATAGGGCGTTTCTGATAGATTTTATTGTGGTCTTTGATAAAGTCAGTAAGGAAATAGTTTCTTATAATCTGACGGCTTGTATTTCCCTTATTGCCAAGAGCTTCTGCAATGAAATCAAGGTTTACATCAAGAAATTCCTCACCGTAAACAGTCTTAACGAATTCAACAAAGCGACCGACAATATCGTCACCAAAATATTCTTCGTCGGTTATTAGAATACAGTTATCATCATTTGGGATATAGGTTTTATATTTACTACTGTCCCATTCACCGCCAGCATAAACAAGCCCGTCGACATCAAGTGAATATCTGCCGAACATACAGCCGACTGCATAGGAAACAAACGACCGCATATCACGCTTTAAATCGGCTCTTGTTATGGTTATGTCTTTGTCCTCTACTTCGGGGGTAAGCTCGTCCTGCAAGCCGTATATTTCTATAAAAATGCGATTGAGTTCTTCTTCGTTCTTTTTTAGTAGCTTAAATTCCTCATCTGTTTCCCAATCCCATACATTATAATGATTTTGGAGAAATTTATGTATATCGTCATATTCTTCAGTGCCTTTTACATCTCCGAACCAATTATCAAAAATGCCCACATCCAAAAAAGGATGTGTTTGAAAATCCCAGCTTGTTTCAAAGCTGTCCCAGTCCATCTCGCTAGTGATTATGCAATCTTCTACGAGGGTTTCAATTTTGGGTTTGCGGGTTTCGTCAATGATTACAGGGATATTGGCAATATCGCCACATTGATAATTAATAGTTGGTGCAATTACTTGCAAAACATTCATAACAACTTTTGTATTACAAAGTGCAAGAAGATAATATAATTCATTTTCGCTAAAACAACTCATACCAGCAACATCAAATATATTTCCTATGGGTTTATATCTAAATGCTGCTACACTTGACGATACTAATGACCAACTAAAGCAACTTTTGAAATAGTAATTTGGATTTCTTAATACAGAATTTTTAAAATTTCTTAATTCAAATCCACCATTTCCCCAATTAACTACATAGTCATTATTTCCATACCACTTTCTAAATTCTCCGCCTTTGTTGTAGGGAAACCATTTGTTCTTAGAATGATTAGCTTCTTCTTGGTTATGTGCATTAAACTTAATTCTATAATTTGCCACTTCATACCATTGGCGTAAAAAGCGATTATTATCAGCCGTCGCTACCCCTTGCTTTGAATCTGCAATACTTCCCAGCAACGTCCCATTCTCAAACGCCCTAATAAACTTCTCACTCACCCAATAAGCCACAGGCGAGCCAGGGATTTTTGAGAAGTTTTCTTGTTTGGCGGTTTTCCATCGTTCATTCTTTGTAGGAAATACAAAAGGAACACCATTTTCATCAGTTTCATAGTAAACAGTATATTCATACTGTGCAGTATAGTTTGGGGTTCGCTTATTTTTCATTACTACTGCTGCTGTACCAAAGTTAATTCCAAGACTGG
>CALMXN010000296.1 GCA_937871145.1 uncultured Clostridia bacterium | reverse complement strand
AAGAATATTGTCTGTTTTCAGACAGTTATAATCCATTATCTCACCTAAGGATTTTTCAATAAAACGTAAAATATCCTTAAATGTAGAAGCATCATTAATTGTCATATTGCGCTTGTCTAGTACTTCACCAGCAAGTGTTGATAATCCGATACTTACATAAGCTTTTTCTACAATAATACCTACAGCAAATTTATAGTTGTGGTTAATATCAAGAAAAATCTTTTTTCTTCCTCTATGAGCTCTTTCAGTTGTCTGCTTAAATTCACCTTTTTCAACAATTACTCCCTGATCGATCATTTCATTTGTAATGATTGTTACTGCGGCTCTTGTCAATTCTAAAGTGTTTGCAATATCAATTCTAGAAGTAGGGCCTTTTTGCTTAATTATTTTCAGAATTTGCATTCGATTCTGACGTTTCAGGTCGAGCTTGCTTATGCCAAGTTGATCCAATACAATCACCCTTTATTTTTTACAAATTTATAGATTTAATTTTACCATAATAAGTATGTATAATTATAAATAAAATGTTAATTTATTTCGTATAATTAGTATCTTATTGCTTTAGTAATACTTTTTTAAAAAATAGCAGGCGCTTATTTGACACTATATACTTTATATGATATAATTTTAAACAATTAATTTAAGGAGAAGAGGATTCACATGAAGATTGAAACACAATGCCTTCACGAAGGTTACACCCCAAAAAACGGTGAACCACGTGTTGTACCTATAGTACAAAGCACTACGTACTGCTTTGACTCAACTGAACATATTGCGGCACTTTTTGATATGCCAACTGAATTCATGTATTCACGTTTTGCCAACCCTACGGTTGACGCTGTTGAAAAGAAAATTGCTGCACTTGAAGGCGGAGTCGGCGCTTTGGCAACATCAAGTGGTCAGGCTGCTTCACTTCTTTCAATCCTTAATATATGTAAAGCAGGCGACAGCTTTATTTCAGCATCAACAATCTACGGTGGAACAGTAAACCTTTTTGCTGTTACACTTAAAAGATTCGGTATTGAATGCATTTTTGTTAACCCGGATGCTTGTGAAGAGGAGCTTCAGAAGGCTTTCAAGCCAAACACTAAGGCTGTATTCGGTGAAACTATTGCAAACCCGGCTTTAACTGTTTTTGATATTGAAAAATTCGCAAAGTTTGCACACAAGAATAAGGTTCCTTTGATTGTTGACAATACATTTGCCACACCAATTCTTTGCAGACCTTTTGAATGGGGTGCTGACATTGTAGTTCACTCAACAACAAAATATATGGACGGTCACGCACTTCAGGTCGGCGGTGTTATCGTTGACAGCGGTAACTTTGACTGGACAAATGGAGATTTCCCTGAATTCACTACACCAGATGACAGCTATCATGGTGTTGTTTATACAAAAGAATTTGGCAAGCTTGCTTATATCATCAAGGCAAGAATGCAGTTAATGAGGGATTTAGGATGCTATCCTGCTGCTCATTCAGCATTCCTTTTAAATCTTGGTCTTGAAACATTGCCACTCAGAATGAAGCAGTACTGCGATAACGCAACACAGGTTGCACAGTTCCTTTGCACTTCTGATAAAATTGAAAGTGTCAAATATCCTGGACTTAAGGACAGCCCACAGAAAGAGCTTGTTGCTAAATATCTTCCAGACGGAACAAGTGGTGTAATTTCATTTGTTATCAAGGGCGGACGTGAAACTGCTGTTAAATTTATGGACGGCTTGAAGCTTGCTTCAAAGGTCGTTCACGTTGCTGATATAAGAACCTGTGTTCTTCACCCAGCAAGTGCAACACACCGTCAGCTCACAGATGAACAGCTTATTGCATGTGGCATTAATGCTGGTCTTATCAGATTCTCAGTCGGACTTGAAAATGTCAATGATATTATTGCTGATATCAAGCAGGCACTTGAACAAATCTAATAAACAAACACAAACGAGCAGTTTTAACTGCTCGTTTTTTTATATTATAAACAATTAATATGAAAAAAGGAAGCCACCCCACGTTGCTTCCTTTTCTTAAAAATCAATAATTTATCTGACTTCTTTTATCTTGACATAATTAATAATCAGCTCTGCTGTTTTATCAACGCCAAGCTTACTGCTGTTGATACAAAGATCGTAATTTGTAGCATCGCCCCATTTTCTGTTTGTATAGTACTTATAGTGGTTTGACCTTTTCTTATCGACCTTTTTAATGTAATCCTCAACTTTTTTAACATTGAGATCTTCAGTTTCAGATATTCTCTTGATACGGAAATCAATATCTGCTGAAATAAAGACATTTATAACATTTTTATGTTCATGTAATACATAATCTGCACATCTTCCTACAATAACACAAGGTCCTTGTTTTGCAATTTCCTTTATTGCATCAAACTGTGCAAGAAATACTTTATGATTCATCGGAAGATTTGGATATATAGTGTTACCCTCAACCAACGGATATGTTCCCATTACAAGTGAATATATAAAACTTCCTGGCTGGGTTTCGTCATTCTGATAAAATAAATCTTCACTGATTCCGCTTTGTTTTGCTGCAAGTGCAATCAAATCCTTATCATAAAAAGGAATATTCAAAGCCTCAGCAACTTTTTCCCCGATTACACGTCCGCCGCTGCCATATTGTCTTCCGATAGTGATAATATTATCCATCTTCCTCACCTCTCTTGTTTTTCTTATTATACAACAAAATAGACAATTTGTATAGTATTTTAATTAAAAAAACTACACAAAATTACTAATATATTTTTATGCATAGCTTTTAATGTTTATGATTACACTTAGTAAAAAGCTAATTACTCTATTAATATAATAATGGCTGAATCTGCTTACCATCAAGTGCGGAAAGTATAGTATCAGGAATAAGCTCATATTTTGCAACAAGTGAATTCGGCTTTGCTTCGCTGTCATCCTGCTTATAAGGAACAAAATAATAATTCTTATAATTCATTAACGTACCTATGTTTTTAGCAGAGTTAGCAAGAGCATCATTGGTTGAAATAGCGATTATTACAGGGCGCATATTTCTTATATGCGATTTTACAGCCATAGTTACAGGGGTATCTGTTATGCCAATAGCAAGTTTTGCAAGAGTATTACCTGTGCAAGGGACTACAACAAGTGCATCAAGCAATTTCTTCGGGCCGATAGGCTCAGCATCTTCTATGGTTGAAATTATTTTTTTATTACATATCTCCTCAAGAATTTTTGTGTTTTCCTCTGCTGTGCCAAATCTTGATGAAATATTTTTTGCATTAAAGGACATAATCGGAGTAACATTAGCACCAAGAGAAACAAGCTCCTTGGCAGCAACAAAAGCTTTATTGAATGTACAGAATGATCCGCACATTGCAAATCCTATATTTAAATTTTTTAATGACATCAGTTTTCACCTCTCTCTGAAAGAATATTACAGATTGTTCCTGCTATTATTTCTCCAGAAGTTATTGGTGCAACCTTTCCAGGGAGCGACAATGCCCAGATAGTTTTTATACCAAGGCGTCCTGCTGTTTCAAAATCAACTCCGCCCGGCTTTGAAGCAAGATCTATTACAAGACAGCTATCCTTCAGCGCAGAAAGACGCTTATCGTCAAGAATTACTGCCGGCACTGTGTTATACACTATATCAAAGTCAGAAAGACAGCTGTCGAGCTCACTTATATGTATTGCTCTGCAGCCGTAAATCTCAGCCCACGCAAGATCTGAATACTTTCTTGCTGTAATTGTTACCTTTGCGCCGAGGCCTGTCAATGCTTTTACCATTACCTTTGTAATGCGACCAAAACCAGTAATAAGTACATTCAGCCCATAGATAGTTGTCGAAAGCTCTTCCATAGCAATCTGAATTGCACCCTCGCTTGTAGGTACTGTATTCGTAAAATGACAAAAAGCTCCGTGATAATCACGGAGCTTTTTCAATGTTTAAATTACTTTGCTTTTTTCTTTAATACAACTGTTGTTATTACTGAAGATACAGCAACAAACATAAGAGCGATTGCTACTGTCGGAGCACCTGTCTTTGGGTTGTCAACAGGAGCAAGCGGAGTTTTTTCTTCAGGTAATACTTCAGGTTTTACTTCTGGTTTTACTTCAGGTTTTGCTTCTGGTTTTACTTCTGGTTTTACTTCAGGTTTTACTTCTGGTTTTACTTCAGGTTTTACTTCTGGTTTTACTTCTGGTTTTTCTTCAACCTTTGCATTAAGTTTTATGAAATCCTTAATTACTATAGTTGATGTTGTAAGAACTTTATCACTGTAATCATCTGAATTAATCATATTATTAATATATTCTGATATTACTTCATAGCCTTGTTCTTCTATAGCTAATCTATAACTCTCATCAAGCTCAGTTTTATTTGCCCTAACAGCTGGAGGTATTGGTTCAGTAACATTATATAATTCATCAAGCATTGAATACAATCTCTCCTGATCTATATTATCAACTGTCAGTACAAGGTCATATGAACCGGCTTTTTTAGCTTCTGTAACTGCATTACCGTTTTGTACCAATTTAATGTCTTTAAGAATTGCATATTCCTTGATTAGCTTTAAAAACATATCATTTTCATTTATTAATCCCACAGCTTGAGGTGCAAAATCTTCACCTGTTGCAGTTTTATCTGTCTTTGAAAATAATGTTCTGATATCCAATGAATTAATAAATATATCAGCAAGAGCAAATCCATTAAAACCATCCTGATCATATGAAATTGTGATTGTTTTAATATCTGATGTTTCGCTGTAGAAAGCAATTCCGTTTTCTACATCATTATCCTCTGTAGGGCCTTCCTCCATATAATTTGTTATTAAAGTAGTTCCATTATCAGTTTTTGCAGTAATTTTTGCAGGAGTATTGTTTTCACTTATTACCCTGAACCCAAATGCTTTTACACCTTCAGGCATTGTCAATGTCAAAGTATCTTTTGTAGAGAAATACTTTGTATTATATTCAAATTCAAAAAAGCCATAGAAACTATCACTGAACATTTCACAATCATCTGACAAAGTTATATCGCCAAGATTTGTTGGAATAGTCTTTACTAATCCATTATCGTCAATCTTTGTATCTACTTCTGGTGGTGTCGGTGGTACTGGTGGTGTCGGTGGTACTGGTGGTACTGCTTGAGCATCAAGAGACGGACCCTCTGATTGCGAATTCCCCATTGGTAATCTTGTGTCATCATTATATGACATTAAATATGGGCCTACTACTCTTGAAACAGTAGCTTTCTTGAGGTCAATTGCTTTTGTGGCAGTTGCGGGCTGACTTTCCTGTGCAAATGCAGCTGTTGAAAAAGAAACAGCCAATGCTGTCACAACAACAAATGAGACAATTCTTGATATTGTTTTCTTCATTCTCACATTCTCCTTAAAAATATATTTAAATCGCTTTCTATATTT
>CALMXN010000295.1 GCA_937871145.1 uncultured Clostridia bacterium | reverse complement strand
TTCCTGCTCCGCAGGGTGATGCTGATGCTCCGCTTCAGGCTTTGGTTTTTGACAGTTACTATGATTCATATAAGGGCGTAATTATCTACGTAAGAGTCAAAGAAGGAACAGTCAAGGTCGGAACAGAAATAAAAATGATGGCTACCGGCGCTAAGTTTGACGTTGTTGAACTTGGATATATGGGCCCTACAAATCTTATGCCTTGCGGTGAATTTAAAGCCGGCGAGGTTGGATATATCGCTGCATCAATCAAGAGCATTGGCGACACTCGTGTCGGTGATACTGTTACTACTGTTGATAATCCTTGTGCTAAGCCACTCCCAGGATATAAGAAAGTAAATTCAATGGTTTACTCCGGTATCTATCCTATTGATGGTGCGAAATATGGCGATCTTCGTGATGCACTAGATCGGAAGAGCACACGCCTGAATGACGCTTCCCTTTCATTTGAGCCTGAAACCTCTATTGCACTCGGCTTTGGCTTCCGTTGTGGTTTCCTTGGTCTTCTTCACATGGAAATTATTCAGGAACGTCTTGAACGTGAGTATAACCTCGACCTTATCACAACAGCACCATCTGTTATTTATAAAGTTACCCTGACAAACGGTGAAACTGTATTTATTGATAACCCTACAAACTACCCTGATCCAGCGCTTATTCAGTCGGCAGAGGAGCCTATGGTAAATGCACACATCCTCTCCCCTTCTGATTATGTGGGAAATATTATGGAGCTTTGTCAGGACAGGCGCGGCGTATTTAAAGATATGAAATATATTGACGAAACAAGAGTTGACCTGCATTATGAGTTACCTCTTAACGAAATAGTTTATGACTTCTTTGATGCACTCAAATCAAGAACAAAAGGCTATGCGTCATTTGATTATGAAATACTTGGACATAGTCCTTCAAAGCTTGTAAAGCTTGATATCCTCCTCAATGGTGATGTTGTCGATGCTCTATCGTTTATTGTTCATACTGATAAAGCGTATGCAAGAGGAAGACGAATCGCTGAAAAGCTTAAGGAAAACATCCCGCGTCAGCTTTTTGAAGTACCTATTCAGGCGGCAATCGGCGGCAAGGTTATTGCCCGTGAAACTGTTAAAGCTATGAGAAAAGACGTTCTCGCTAAGTGCTACGGCGGTGATATTACCCGTAAGAAGAAGCTTCTTGAAAAGCAAAAAGAGGGTAAGAAGAGAATGCGCCAAGTCGGTTCAGTAGAGGTTTCACAAGAAGCATTTATGAGCGTTCTTAAACTTGACGAATAAATACAAGTCGTATTATGTCGATTAATTATTACTTTTAGGAGAATGAAATGCCAATCGGACTTTATATCCACGTTCCTTTCTGTAAAAGAAAATGTCCTTACTGTGATTTCTATTCCCAAAGTGTAACTCCCAATACTGAAATTCAATACGTTGATGCTTTAATCAGGAATATTCACAAGTACAAAAACACCGAAGTAGATAGTATTTACTTCGGTGGTGGTACTCCGTCTGTACTTTCTGATTTAAGTTTTCAGCGTATTTTTTCTGCCATAAATAACAACTTCAGACTCATTGAACCTGAAATTTCTCTTGAGGCAAATCCTTGTTCTATTGACCTAAAAAAGCTTGAATTCTTCAGAGATGTCGGCTTTAACAGGATTTCGTTCGGCGTGCAAAGCTGTGTGGACAGTGAACTTAAACGCCTCGGCAGGCTTCATAACTTTCAGCAGGCAAAATCAGCTATTCTCAATGCTAAAATTGCTGGCTTTGAAAATATTTCTGCTGATCTTATGATTGGAATTCCCGAGCAAACAAGTGAGAGCCTTTCTGTTTCATTGAACGAACTTTCAAAGCTTCCGCTGACTCATATATCAGCATATATTCTTAAAATTGAAAAAAGTACGCCTTTTAATACAGAGAGTATAATCGATATCCTTCCTGATGAAGATACTGTGGCTGATTTATACTTGCAGACTATTAATGAGCTTGAAAAAAACGGCTCTGAGCAATATGAAATATCAAACTTTTCAAAAAAAAAGTATGAGTGCAGGCATAATCTTAAATACTGGCGGTGTGAAAAATACATTGGACTTGGTCCGTCGGCACATTCTTTTTTTAACGGAAAAAGATACGAAGTGCCGAGAAGTCTTGGTGATTTTGTCAGCAATGAGTTCCAGACTGAAGTTGTGAATGAGGAGCATCCGCATACATTTGATGAGGTTGCAATGCTACGCTTGAGATTGGCGGAAGGGCTTTCAAGAAATGTATGCGAGGAATTCAATGTTGATTTTGATGGCATAATAAAAAAAGCCGAGCC
>CALMXN010000294.1 GCA_937871145.1 uncultured Clostridia bacterium | reverse complement strand
TATCGGCAAGCTTTTGCTGTGATATCTCAAGTGATGCTCGTGCTGATTTTAGTCGTAAGTTTTTTGCCATATCATTCACCTCAAAAGCATTGTATAATATAAATTTCTAAATGTCAAGTATATTTTACAAAAAGTAAAAAATATTATAAAAAAACCTTCTCAAAAATGAGAAGGAATTATTGTTTTAAAATGTCTTATTAAGTGCTCCCTTTTAGGCTTAAGTCATAAAACTTTCCATTAAATTTTTGAACGTATATTTCACCTGATACTTCGAAATGTTTATCTGCGTAAATTTTATATCCGTTACTTCTTTTATGGGTATACGGACAGCTTTTCTTTATTTCAGTTAGTTCATCTTTATCAGTTATTTCTTTTGTGATAGTATATCCACGACCATTATACTCAATTGAGTCTGCATTGTAATACTTAACATAAATTCCATAAGCGAGAATAACACCAAGTATCAGTAAGAGGATAATAATAGGTTTAATTATTTTTGACCTTTTATCTTTATTTGTCATATAACACCTCCTTGCTAATAGTATAATGGGTTAATCTAAAAAAGTCAATATATTATGTTATTTTTTTTACTTAATTATGAACAAGACCATATTTCTGATATTACTTGAAATATTCAGAAAAAATGATATAATAAAATGTATATGTTTATAAAAGGAGTGAGTATAGTGATATTTGTAGCAGATACGAGTTCTGTCAAAGTAATGGGCAGGTTCGGGCTGATGATGCTTGGGCTGTTTATGGTCGTTTTTATTGTTGCTGTGCTGACACCAAAGCTTGCAAAATTTGTTGATAAGAAAATTATAGAACCCGCAAGGGTGAAAAAAGGCATATATGATTTTGATAAAGACGAAGTAAGAAGTGTTTATGGCCCACAGGAAAAAGAAATAGAAAACGGAGATGAGTCTGATAATGGCAAAGGACAATAAAAAAATGGTTGATGCGATAACCTCAATGGACGAGGACTTCGCAAAATGGTACACAGATATAGTTAAGAAAGCTGAGCTTATTGAATACACAAGCGTAAAGGGCTGTATGGTTATCCGTCCTTACGGCTATGCAATATGGGAAAATATTCAGCACATTCTTGATGGAATGTTCAAGGCAACAGGTCACGAAAATGTATGTATGCCTATGTTTATTCCTGAAAGCTTATTGCAGAAGGAAAAGGATCACGTTGCGGGCTTTGCTCCTGAAGTAGCCTGGGTTACACATGGCGGAAACGAAAAGCTTGAGGACAGACTTTGCATCCGCCCAACTTCAGAAACACTTTTCTGTGAACATTATTCTAATATAGTTCATTCATACAGGGATTTGCCAAAGCTTTATAATCAATGGGTTTCTGTTGTAAGATGGGAAAAGACAACACGTCCGTTCCTGCGTTCAAGAGAATTCTTATGGCAGGAAGGTCACACTATCCACGCCACAGCTCAGGAAGCTATTGACGAAACAGAAAAGATGCTCAATGTTTACGCAAAATTCTGTGAGGATGCTCTTGCAATGCCTGTTGTAAAGGGAAGAAAAACTGAAAGTGATAAGTTCGCTGGCGCTGAGGCAACTTATGCTATTGAAGCATTGATGCACGACGGTAAGGCACTTCAGGCTGGAACATCACATTACTTCGGTGATGGCTTTGCAAAGGCTTTTGATATTCTGTATACAGATAAGGAAAATAAAAAGGTTTACCCACACCAGACATCATGGGGAGTAACAACACGTCTTATCGGTGCTGTCATTATGACACACGGTGATGACAACGGACTTGTTCTTCCACCGGCTGTTGCACCTATTCAGGTTGTAATTCTTCCTATTGCACAGCATAAGGAGGGCGTTCTTGAAAAAGCAAACGAGCTTAAGGACAGACTTGCTAAGACTGGCTTAAGAGTAAAGCTTGACGACAGCGAAAACTCACCTGGCTGGAAGTTTGCTGAGTATGAAATGAAGGGTGTTCCTGTTCGTCTTGAAATTGGACCAAAGGATATCGAAAACGGACAGTGCGTTCTTGTTACACGTCATAACAGAGAAAAGACAATTGTTAAGCTTGATGATCTTGAAACGGCAATTGAAGCTAAGCTTAAAGAAGTTCACGACGGACTTTATAAGAAGGCTCTTGAAAACAGAGAGAACAAGACATACAAGTGCACAACTATTGAAGAAATGATAAAGGCTCTTGAAGAAAAGGGCGACGGATTCATCAAGGCAATGTGGTGCGGAGATGAAGCCTGTGAGGATTCAGTAAAAGAACAGACAGGTGCAGGCTCACGTTGTATTCCTCTTGAGCAGGAAGAACTTTCAGACAAATGTGTATGCTGCGGAAAGCCAGCAAAACATATGGTTCTTTGGGGCAAGGCTTATTAATAAAATCGAGGCGGGAATTATCCCGCCTTTTTTGTTGATTTTATTGATTGTGTATGTTAAAATATGACATTGACGAAAGGGGATGACAAAACAAAAAGATATCAACCATATCTTATTTTGTTCGCAATGTTTTTGGCGTTATTTACTATTTTTTTTCAGGGAAAAGACTATTTCGGTAAAAAGCTAAAGAAGCTGATTATCATTACTATTATACACGTACAAGCGTAACACGATTACCAAGGCATAGAGTATTTGTTAAAGACGAATTTGAAAGTAAGAAAGAAACAAGGAGTATCGGTTGTATTATCCAGGAGAATGGCAGTACTACGAAAAGGGCAATACAGTTGGGGCGTATTGTTGGGATGGAAAAATATTTTTAGACCCATCACGTATAAAAGATTAAAGCGTTTCTGGAAAGTTAAGGCGTTACAGTATTATAGGGACTATTATTAGTGGAATAGCTACGGCTATTATACTGTTATCTCTTATTACAGATTATTGTTATTCAAAGATAGAAGAATAATAATGTTTGTAATTTGCTACTAATAATTCATATAAAAAATGTAATAATAGACAAGGGTGAGATTTTCTCGCCCTTGTTTAATTTTTGTTACAGGGAGTTTATATGAAAAAGATATTTACTACTATATTATTAACAAGTATGCTTGTGTTGACAGGTTGTCGTGAAAAGACTATTGTCGGAGAAGAGCTTGTCAACAAGGCAAGAGAAGATTATGCAAAGCTTGATAGTGCAGCAGTTGTAATAACTGATATGAAAACAGGAGAGGTAAAACAGACATTCTCATTCAATTATAAGGATGACGGAACAGTGGTTTATCTTTATAATGGCTTTATTGACGGGAAACCGTATGTAGAGTATAATGACGGGGAGTCTTTATATATAGAGAACAACGGTGAAATAACTTCATCAAATAATAAGAGCAGGGACTTCAAAAAATTTACCCGTAAAAAGCCACATCCGGATGCTTCGAAGGAATTTATGCTCCTGGTCAAAGATTCAATTGACGAATCGTCAACTAAAGCCACTGAAAGTGGCAAACAGGTAACACATATCTATAATGCGAAAAAATTCCGCAAGGTCAACAGGCAGCTTGGAAAAATTAAAGCGTTTTCTGTAATTTATAACTTTGACAGGGATGGAAAATTCCTTAATTTTATTGATACCTGCATCATAGAAGAAGACGGCAAGGATGTTGAAAAGGCATACAAGGCTGAAATCACTGAAAAAAACCATATATTGCGGATAGATAAGCCGGAAATATTCAGATAACGCGTTTAAAAACCGCAAAAAAGCCTATAAAACAAAACAAAAATGCTGATATTGTACATTGTGCATAAAAAAGTATTAAAAGTTGCGTAAAATTTCTAAACATATTTTTATAAAATGTATTGTAATTCGTATATATATGTGTTAAAATAACTCTTGCGTGACTGCAACAGATATGCGATGAAGCGAAAGGTTGCGAACGGTATGTTCGGTAATTTTCGTGGAGTATGTCCGATTTTAAACCGGGCGACTGTAATAACGAACACAGTATGTGCTTTAAGCTTACTTGCGAAAGTTGAAGCTATAAATCTCAGTGTGTCATTACGTCTAACATCACCCCGGAAAACATAATTGTTTTTCGGGTTTTTTAATCAGATGTTCGCGAAACACACGGGAGCGTGTTAAGAGTTTCAGATAATTATTGTTTATACAGTATCAGCCCCCAATTATTAAACCCTTAAGGAGGCGATTTAAGTGGCAGTCAATGAGAAAATCAGAATAAAGATCAAGGGTTATGAGCATGCGATTGTTGATGCAGCAGCAACTAAGATTGTTGAAGCAGCGAAGCGTTCAGGTGCTAAGGTATCAGGTCCTATCCCGCTACCTACTGATAAGGAAATCATCACAGTCCTTCGTGCAGTTCATAAGTATAAGGACAGCCGTGAGCAGTTCGAAATGAGAACTCACAAGAGATTGATTGATGTTATCAGACCAACAAACGAAACAACAGCGGCTCTACAAGGCCTTGAACTTCCTGCTGGTGTAGACATCGTAATGGAAATTAAATAGTTTCCAACGGAAATCGAATTTCGATTTCAAAACGTTTGTCACATGCAGGTCAAGTTGACGAAAGTCAACCAATAACCTATTAGGAGGAGAAAAAATGCAAAAGGGAATCATCGGTAAGAAAATCGGCATGACACAGATTTTCGATGAAGCAGGAAAAGTAATTCCTGTAACAGTTGTTGAAGCTGGCCCATGCGTAGTTGTTCAGAAGAAAACTGTTGAAAACGACGGTTACAGTGCTGTACAGCTCGGTTTTGGCGACATTCGTGCTAAGCGCGTTAACAAGCCAATGGCTGGTCACTTCAAAAAGGCTGATGTTGCTTTGAAGAGAACTTTAAAGGAATTCAGACTTGAAAATGCTGACGAAGTAAACGTTGGCGATATTCTAAAAGCTGACACATTTGCTGTAGGTGACGTTGTTGACGTTCACGGAACAAGTAAAGGTAAAGGTTTTTCAGGAACAATCAAGCGTTGGAACAACTCAAGATTGAAGGAAACTCACGGTACAGGTCCTGTTCACAGACACGCTGGTTCAATGGGTGCTTGCTCATCACCATCACGTATCTACAAGGGAAAAGGAATGCCTGGACAGTTAGGTAACGAAAAAGTTACAGTTCAGAATCTCGTAGTTGCTAAAGTAGACGCAGAAAATAATCTTATTGCAATAAGGGGTGCTATTCCTGGTCCTAAGAACGGAACAGTTACTATCACTGATTGCATTAAGAAGGCTTAGTGGAAGGGGGAAGTAAAATGCCTAAAGTTTCAGTATTTGATATGACTGGCAAACAGCTTGCTGACACTGAGTTATCAGATGCAGTATTCGGTATTACTCCTAATAAAGAAGTAATGCACGCAATGGTTGTAAATTACCTTGCAAACCAGAGACAGGGTACACAATCAACTCTAACCCGTACAGAAGTTAGCGGAGGCGGTAAAAAGCCTTGGCGTCAAAAGGGTACAGGTCATGCAAGACAAGGTTCAATCCGTGCACCACAGTGGATCCACGGTGGTATCGCTCTCGGACCAAAGCCACGTGATTACAGATATGCTTTAAATAAGAAAGTTAGAAGACTTGCTATGAAGTCAGCTCTTTCATCAAAAGTTATTGATAACAATGTAATAGTTCTTGATGCTTTAAAATTTGAAGAATTCAAGACTAAGAACGTTGTAAATATGCTTAAGGCTCTCAACATAGAAGGCAAAGCACTTATCGTTATGCCTGAGGTTGACAGCAAAGTTATCAAGTCAACAGCAAACATTCCTGGTGTTAAGACAACTCTTGTCAACACACTTAATGTTTATGATATCCTCAACTATGACAAGTTCATCGTTGTACAGGACGCTGTTGCAAAGATTGAGGAGGTGTATGCATAATGATAAGGACTGCACATGATATTATCATTAAGCCTATCATCACTGAGCGTTCTATGGAAGGCTTACAGATGGGTAAATACACATTTAAGGTTGCTAAGAATGCCAACAAAATTGAAATTGCTAAAGCAGTAGAAGAACTTTTCGGAGTTAAGGTTGCTAAAGTCAACACACTCAACTGTAAGGGTAGATTCAAGAGAATGGGCCAGGCTGCTGGATACAAACCAGACTGGAAGAAAGCAATCGTTACACTTGTTGAAGGTTCTAAGACAATTGAATTCTTCGATGGTATGATGTAATTCATAAAAGTGTAATTTTACCGGCGGTGCAAACCGCAGGAAAGTATGGGGACTTTTAGTCCTCGCAAAACCGCTTATAAGGAGTGAAACAAATGGCAATAAAGAGCTACAAACCAACGACAGCAAGTAGAAGAGGAATGACAGTTACTGATTATTCTGCTTTGTCTAAGGTTGCTCCAGAAAAGGGTCTTTTAGAGCCTCTTAACAAAAATGCTGGTAGAAATAGCTACGGTAGAATAACTGTTCGTCACAGAGGTGGCGGAAACAGAAGAAAATACCGTGTAATTGACTTCAAGAGAGATAAAATTGATATGAACGCTACTGTACTTACAATTGAGTACGATCCAAACCGTTCAGCTCACATTGCATTATTGCAGTATGAAGATGGCGAAAAGCGTTATATTCTTGCACCAAATGGTCTTTCAGTAGGTGATGTTGTTCGTTCAGGCGTTGATGCAGATATCAAGCCAGGTAATGCACTTCCACTTCAGAACATCCCAGTTGGTACATTCATTCACAACATTGAATTGTATCCTGGTAAGGGTGCACAGCTTGTTCGTGCTGCTGGCAACATGGCACAGCTCATGGCAAGAGAAGAAACATACGCACTTATCAGACTTCCATCAGGCGAACTCAGAAAAGTTGCTATCAACTGTATCGCTACAATCGGACAGGTTGGTAACATCGATCACGAAAATGTTCATCTTGGTAAAGCCGGAAGAAGACGTAACATGGGTTGGAGACCAACAGTTCGTGGTTCTGTAATGAACCCTTGCGATCACCCACACGGTGGTGGTGAAGGTAAATCACCTATCGGACGTCCGGGACCTGTTACTCCTTGGGGTAAACCAGCTCTCGGTTACAAGACTCGTGCAAAACATCATCGCTCTGATAAATTTATCGTAAAACGTAGAAACGGTAAGTAATATTGAAAGGAGGCAGATGAAATGGGTAGAAGTATCAAAAAGGGCCCTTTTGTACAAGAGGTTCTTATGAAAAGAGTACTACAAATGAACGAAGCTGGCGAAAAAAAGGTTGTTAAAACATGGAGCCGTTCATCAACAATTTTCCCAGATTTCGTTGGTCATACATTCGCAGTTCACGATGGTCGCAAACATGTTCCTGTTTATGTTACTGAAGATATGGTAGGTCATAAGCTTGGTGAGTTTGCACCAACAAGAACTTATAAAGGCCACGCAGGCTCAAGAGTCTCAAATAATGGTAAGAAGTAGGCCGGAAGGAGGAATTCAAATGGAAGCAAGAGCATACCTAAAAAATGCTCGCATAGCACCTCGTAAAGTCAAGATCGTTCTCGATTTGATCAGAGGCAAGGACACAGAGATTGCTATGGCAACACTCAAGCACACATCAAAGGCTGCCTGTGAATACCTGGAGAAACTTCTTAAGTCGGCCATTGCAAACGCTGAGAACAACCACAACATGGATAAGAACAAACTTTATGTTGCTGAATGTTTTGTTTGCCCGGGACCAATTATGAAGAGAATCATGCCTAGAGCACAGGGCAGAGCATTCCGAATTCTTAAGAGAACATCACACGTAACAATGGTTCTTAAAGAAAAGGAATAATGCTGGAAGAGGAGGTAAACTATGGGACAAAAAATTAATCCACACGGTCTTCGTGTTGGCGTAATCAAGGATTGGGATTCCCGCTGGTTTGCAAATAAAAGCACTTTCGGTGACACTCTGGTTGAAGATTACAATGTTCGTAACTATATTAAAAAGAGCTTGTACGATGCAGGTGTTCCACGTATAGAAATTGAAAGATTTGCAGATAAGGTTAAAATTCACATTCATTGTGCAAAGCCTGGTATTGTAATCGGCAGAGGTGGCGCTGAAATTGAAAAGTTACGTCTTGCTGTAGAAGCAATGATTAAAAAACCAGTTGCAATTAATATCATCGAAGTTAAGCAGCCAGACCTTGACGCACAGCTTGTTGCTGAGTCAATCGCTAAACAGCTCGAAAACAGAATTTCATTTAGAAGAGCTATGAAGCAGTCAATCGGAAAGGCAATGAAGCTTGGAGCTAGAGGAATCAAGACTCGCGTATCAGGTCGTTTAGGCGGAGCAGAAATTGCTCGTAACGAAAGCTACCACGAGGGAACAATTCCACTACAGACAATCAGAGCTGATATCGATTATGGTACAGCAGAAGCTCATACAACATACGGCCGTATTGGCGTAAAGGTATGGGTGTACAAGGGCGAAATTCTAAAGGGAGAAATTCCTGCAGAAAAAAAGCCACAGAGAAGAAATCGCAGAGAAGGAGGTAACAAGTAATGCTACTTCCAAAGAGAGTAAAATACCGCAGACAGCACAGAGGCCGTTTAAAGGGCAAGGCACTTCGCGGTAATACAGTATCAAACGGAGAATACGGTTTACAGGCACTTCAACCAGCTTGGATCTCTTCAAATCAGATTGAAGCTGCCCGTATCGCAATGACACGTTATATCAAGCGTGGTGGTCAGGTTTGGATCAAGATCTTCCCTGACAAGCCAATTACTGAAAAACCAGCTGAAACTCGAATGGGTTCAGGTAAAGGTTCACCAGAATACTGGGTTGCAGTAGTTAAACCAGGCCGTATAATGTTTGAAATTGCTGGCGTAAGTGAAGAAATTGCAAAAGAAGCTTTGAGACTTGCAATGCACAAGCTTCCAATCAAATGTAAATTTGTTACAAAGCAGGATACTCTAGAAATGGGTGGTGAGCAATAATGAAAGCTAATGAATTACGTGATATGACTTCTGAAGAACTAGAAAAGAAACTTACTGACTTAAAGCAGGAACTTTTCAGCCTTCGTTTTCAGAACGCTGTTAATCAGCTTGAAAATCCAATGCGTCTTAACGCTGTAAAGAAAGATATTGCTCGTGTAAAAACACTCATTCGTAAGCAAGAGTCCAGCGTGCAGTAGTAACGGAGGGAGGATCAGTTGTGAGCGAAAGAAATCTCAGAAAGACAAGAGTAGGTAAAGTTGTCAGCAATAAGATGGATAAGACTATCGTTGTTGCTATTCAGGACTATGTTCAGCACCCACTCTACAAAAAGATAATCAAAAGAACTGTTAAGCTTAAGGCACATGATGAAAACAACATCTGTAACATTGGCGACCGCGTTGAAGTTATGGAAACAAGACCAATCTCTAAGGACAAGAGATGGCGTTTGGTTGAAGTAGTTGAAAAAGCTAAGTAAAATATAAGTTAAACAATTTTAACCTCTGATTTTTCGAAAGGAGGAACGCACTGTGATACAAATGCAAACATACCTTAAGGTAGCTGACAACACAGGAGCTAAAGAGCTTATGTGTATCAGAGTTTTAGGGGGAACACGCAGAAAGTATGCAAACATCGGTGACGTTGTCGTAGCTTCTGTTAAGAAAGCAACACCCGGCGGCGTTGTTAAAAAAGGCGATGTTGTTAAAGCAGTTATCGTTCGTTCAGCAAAGGGTCTTCGTCGTGAGGATGGAACATACATCCGCTTTGACGAAAACGCTGCTGTAATTATTAAAGAAGATAAGAACCCAAAGGGCACACGTATTTTTGGCCCTGTAGCAAGAGAACTTCGTGACAAGGAATACCTCAAGATTTTGAGCCTTGCCCCAGAAGTATTATAATAGGAGGTGTCGTAAATGAATAAACTACACGTTAAAACTGGCGACACCGTTGTTATTCTTTCCGGAAAATATGTCGACAAGTTCGACAAGGATGGCAAGAGAAAGACTGGTAAAGTCCTCGAAGTCAGCCCAAAAGAAGGAAAAGTAATAGTCGAAGGAATAAATATGGTGACTAAGCATGTTAAGCCAACACGTGCTGGTCAGGCTGGAGGTATAATCAAAGCTGAAGGTGCTATGTACGCATCAAAAGTTATGGTTGTGTGTCCAAAATGCGACAAGCCAACAAGACCATCTTACAAAATAGAAGATGGCAAGAAGACTAGAGTTTGCAAAAAATGTGGCAAGCAATATTAATAGGAGGAGAAACGATATGGCTAGATTAAAAGAATATTATGTTAGCAGCGTAGCTCCTGCTATGATGAAAAAGTTCGGCTACAAAAATGTAATGGAAATTCCAAAGCTTGATAAAATTGTAATCAATGTTGGTTGCGGTGAAGCTAAGGAAAACAAGAAGATTGTTGAAGCTATCATGACAGACCTAGCAGCAATCACTGGCCAGAAGCCAATTGAATGTAAAGCTAAGAAGTCAGTTGCTAACTTCAAACTTCGTGAAGGTATGACAATCGGTGTTAAGGTTACTCTTCGTGCTGACAGAATGTACGAATTTGTTGATAGACTCTTCAACGTTGCGTTCCCACGTGTACGTGACTTCAGAGGAATCAATCCTAATTCATTCGACGGCAGAGGAAACTATTCAACAGGTATCAAGGAACAGCTAATTTTCCCTGAAATCGAGTTTGATAAGATCGATAAGGTTCGTGGTATGGATATTAACTTCATCACAACTGCAAAGACTGATGAAGAGGCTAAAGAGTTGCTCACATTGATGGGTGCTCCATTCTCAAAGTAAGGGGAGGAATTTAAAATGGCTAAAATGTCTATGAAAATTAAGCAGCAGGCTGAGCCTAAGTTTTCCACCCGTTCTTACAACAGGTGCAAAATCTGTGGAAGACCACATGCATATCTGAGAAAGTTCGGCGTCTGCCGTATCTGTTTCAGAGAATTAGCACACGATGGTCAGATCCCAGGAGTTAAGAAGGCTAGCTGGTAAGCATTAGCAAAGGAGGTTAACGGCATGCAAATAACTGATACAATAGCTGATTTATTGACCAGAATTCGTAATGCGAGTTCTGCAAAGCACGCAACAGTTGACGTTCCTGCATCTAATATGAAAAAGTCAATTACACAAATCCTCGTTGACGAGGGTTATGTTAAGGGATTCCAATTCATTGAAGACGGAAAGCAGGGTATCATCAGAATTACTCTAAAATATTGTGAGAACAGAACTCCAGTTATTTCAGGTCTTAGAAGAGTTTCTAAACCTGGATTGAGAATATTCTCAAGCTGTGAGGATATGCCAAAGGTTATGAAAGGTCTTGGAGTTGCAGTAGTTTCCACATCTAAGGGAATTATGACAGACAAAAAGGCTCGTGAAATGAACGTTGGCGGCGAAGTTCTCGCATTCATCTGGTAAGGAGGACTTAATATGTCAAGAATCGGTATAAAGCCAATTACTGTTCCTGCCGGAGTTGAGGTAAAAGTTGACGGTAGCGTTGTTACTGTTAAAGGTCCAAAAGGAACACTAGAAAAGAAATTTTCAAAAGAAATGATCATTGCTCTTGAAGGCAACGAAGTAACTGTAAAGCGTCCATCAGACGATAAAATGCACAAATCACTTCACGGTCTTACAAGAACATTGATTGCAAATATGGTTGAGGGTGTAACAAATGGTTTCTCCAAGACTCTCGAAATCGAGGGCGTTGGTTACCGTGCTGCAAAGCAGGGTAAGAATCTTGTTATGAACCTTGGCTTCTCACATCAGGTTATCATATCTGAAATTGATGGTATCACAATTGATGTACCAACAGCTAACAAGATTGTTATTTCAGGTATCGACAAACAGGCTGTAGGTCAGTTTGCCTGTGAAGTACGCGAAAAGCGTCCACCTGAGCCTTACAAGGGCAAGGGAATCCGTTACGAAGGCGAGCATATCATCCGCAAGGAAGGTAAGGCTGGTAAGGGTAGCAAGAAGTAATCAAAGGAGTGAATTACTATGGTGAAAAAGCTTGATAGAGCAGAGGCAAGAGTAAAAAGACACCGCAGAGTTCGTGCAAAGATTTCAGGAACAGCTGAGTGTCCACGCCTTAATGTATTCCGCTCCTCAAAGCATATATACGCACAGTTGATTGACGATATCAGTGGTGTAACATTGGCATCTGCTTCAAGCCTTTCAAAGGAATTTGAAAGCAACGGCAGCAACAAGGACGGTGCTCGTGAAGTTGGTAAGCTTATTGCTAAAGCTGCAACTGACAAGGGTATTTCTGAAATTGTTTTTGATAGAAGCGGATACATCTACCACGGTCGTATTCAGGAATTAGCTGAAGGAGCTCGCGAAGGCGGACTCAAGTTCTAAAGAGGAGGTAATACGTTTGGCTTTAATAGATGCTTCAACACTTGAACTCAGTGAGAAAGTAGTAACCATTAACCGTGTATCTAAAACGGTTAAAGGTGGTCGTATCTTCAAGTTCGCTGCTCTTGTAGTAGTAGGAGACGGAAACGGTACAGTTGGATTCGGTCTTGGTAAAGCTGGAGAAGTTCCAGACGCTATCCGTAAGGGTATCGAAGATGCTAAGAAGAACCTTGTAAAAGTTTCATTGAAGGGTACAACAATTCCACACGAAATCATCGGTGCATTTGGCGCTGGAAGAGTTCTTATGAAGCCTGCTGCTCCTGGTACAGGAGTAATCGCTGGCGGACCAGTCCGTGCAGTAATTGAAATTGCAGGAATAAAGGATATCAGAACAAAATCACTTCGTTCTAATAATCCATGTAATGTAGTTAGAGCTACAATCAACGGACTTGCTTCATGTAAATCAGCTGCACAGGTTGCTGCTGTAAGAGGCAAGACAATTAAAGAAATTTTAGGCTAAGGAGGATTTTAGCTATGGCAGATCAGGTTAAGATTACATTGGTTAAGAGCCTTGTAGGAAGAACTGAGAAACAGATTGCTACTGCTCATTCTCTTGGACTAAGAAAGATAAGATCTACAACAGTCCAGCCTAATAATGAGCAGACAAAAGGCAAGATTTTTAAAATATCCCACCTTATCGAGGTAACCGAAGCGTAAGCAAGGAGGTGCGAACAAATGAAATTACACGAATTATCACCAGCTGAAGGTTCAACAAAAGAACCAAAGCGTATTGGTAGAGGACACGGCTCTGGACAGGGCAAAACTGCTGGTAAAGGCCATAAGGGTCAGAACGCACGTTCAGGCGGCGGAGTAAGACCTGGTTTTGAAGGCGGACAGATGCCACTAACTCGTAGAATCCCAAAGAGAGGGTTCAACAACATTTTCGGAACAACATATACTGTAATCAATGTTTCTGACTTAGAGCAGTTCGTTGACGGTACTGTTGTAGATGCAGAATTACTTGCTGCAGCTGGACTTGTTAAGAAAAATTGCGGTGGCATTAAAGTTTTAGGAAATGGCGAAGTTTCAAAGAAACTCACTGTTAAATTAGCAGCATTTTCTCAGACAGCAAAGGAAAAAATTGAGAAGTCAGGCGGGAAGGCTGAGGTGATTTAGTGTGAACATAGTACAGACATTCAGAAATGCATGGAAAGTAGCAGAGCTACGAAGAAAAATACTATTCACATTATTTATCATCTTAATATTCCGTTTGGGTGTTGCAATACCTGTACCGTTCCTTGATGCTTCAGCTTTATCGAAAATGTTTGAGAGTGCAGGGGAAAACGGAAATATATTTGCCTATATGGATATGATCTCAGGTGGATCATTTTCACAGTCAACATTATTTGCTTTATCAGTAACACCATATATTAACGCGTCAATTATTATACAGCTTCTTGCTTATGCACTCCCTCCTCTTGAGAGAATGCAGAAGGAAGGCCCTGAGGGAAGAAAAAAGCTCAATAGAATTACACGTTATTTATCACTTGTCATTGCATTGGTTTTATCATTTGCATATTATGCAACATTGAAAACACAGCACGCTGTACAGGACTTTAAAGGCTTTTATGGCATATTTGTAATGATTGTTATTATCCTGTGTTTCACAGCTGGTGCATCACTCATTCAGTGGCTTGGCGACCAGATTAATGAACATGGTATCGGAAACGGTATATCAATCATTCTTTTTGCTGGTATCATAGGAAGAATGCCAGTTCAGATTTATGAACTTTGGAAAGTGGCAAACACAAGGCAGAAATACATTTATATCCCGATTGTTATGGTAATATTCTTATGTATGGTTGGATTTATCATACTTATGAATGAAGCGGAAAGACGAATCCCTATCCAGTACGCTAAGCGTGTTGTTGGTAGAAAAATGTACGGTGGACAGAATACTAACATACCTGTAAAGGTAGCAATGAGTGGCGTTATGCCAATTATCTTTGCAATGTCATTTATGTCTATTCCGCAGATGTTGGGAATGATCTGGAAGCCAGACGCTAAAGCAACTAGTTTCTGGGGAAGATTCTACAGAGGATTTGTTGGTCTGTTTAACTATTCAAGCTTGTTCTATGCAGCAGTATACTTCTTACTGATTGTCGGATTCAACTACTTCTATGTAGCAATGCAGTACAATCCGGTACAAATAGCAAATGACCTTCGTCAGAACAACGGTGGTATCCCAGGTATTAGACCTGGTCGTCCTACATCTGATTTTATCAAGAGAGTATTATCAAAGATCACTCTTGTCGGAGCTTTCTTCCTCGGAGTAATCGCAATATTCCCGATATTCTTCCAGATGGCTACAGAAGTTAAAATTGCTATGGGTGGTACATCAATCCTTATCGTTGTTGGTGTTGCACTTGAAACAGTAAGAACACTTGAATCACAGATGATGATGCGTCATCATAAGGGATTCCTTGAATAATACTAAAGGAGTTTTGACATGAATCTGATATTACTCGGTGCTCCTGGTGCAGGAAAAGGAACTCAAGCAGAGGTTATCTGTGATGCATATAAAATTCCTGCAATATCAACAGGAAATATTATTCGTGAAGCGTTGAAGAACGGAACAGAAACTGGTCTTAAAGCTAAAGCTTATATGGATGAGGGAAAACTTGTTCCTGATGAAGTAGTAATTGATATTATCAAGGAAAGACTTGTTCAGGATGATTGCCAGAAGGGATTTATCCTTGACGGCTTCCCAAGAACAGTTCCACAGGCTGAGGCTCTGGACAAAATGGGTATCACAATTGATAAAGTTGTTGAAATCTATGTTCCTGACGAAAAAATACAGCAAAGACTTTCGGGAAGACGAGTATGTGAAAAATGCGGTGCATCTTATCACGTAGATTTCAAACCTACAAAGGTTGAAGGAATCTGTAATCTTTGCGGTGGAAACACTGTTATAAGAAAAGATGACGAACCTGCAACAGTTCTCGCAAGACTGAAAATTTACCATGAGCAGACAGCTCCACTTAAAGGATATTACGAAGCGCAAGGCAAATTAGTTACTGTTGAAGGCCAGGACGATGTAGCGCATACATCAAAGCTTACATTAAAAGCAATAGAGGCGTAATAATGGTAATAGTAAAATCCAATAAGGAAATTACAAAAATGCAGAAAGCCGGCAGTATTACTGCACAGGCTCTGCAGATAGCTGGAGAGTCAATCAAGGCTGGCATGACAACATACGAGCTTGACAAGATTATTCAAAGGTTCATTACTTCAAAGGGAGCAAAACCATCCTTCTTAGGATACGGTGGTTTTACAGGAAGTGCTTGCATTTCCATCAACGATGAAGTAATCCACGGCATTCCAGGACCAAGAAAAATCGAAGAAGGCGACATTGTCAGTGTTGATGTGGGAGCGTACATTGATGGCTACCACGGCGACTCAACAAGAACCTTTGCAGTCGGAGAAATCTCTGATGAAGCAAAGGCACTTGTGAAGGCAACGGAAGAAAGCTTATACAAAGCAATCGAGCTTGCAAAGCCTGGTGCTAGAATAGGTGATCTTGCAGCTGCTATTCAGGAATACAACGAATCACGTGGCTTTTCAATAGTCAAACAGTTCGTTGGACACGGTGTCGGAAAAGATCTTCATGAAGACCCAGAAGTTCCGAATTTCGGAAAAGCAGGGCACGGAATAAGATTAGTCGCAGGAATGGTTATTGCTATTGAACCAATGGTTAATCTCGGCGGTGAAGCAATAAAGGTTCTCCCAGACAAATGGACCGTGAAAACAAGAGATGGATCTCTTTCAGCTCATTTTGAGCACACAATTGCAATTACAGCAGACGGAGCGGTAATCTTAACAAGACCGTAAAGGAGGCATAATTGTGAATGTTCTTCAAGGCTCGGTGGTAAGATCCCTTGCGGGTCACGATAAGGATACTTATTTCGTTGCTGTAAAAGCCGATGGCAGTAATGTTTATATCGCCGACGGGAAGGAGCGCAAGCTTGAATCCCCGAAGAAAAAGAATATAAAACACCTGCTCGTGACACAAAAGAGCATTGAACTATCCGGGATTACAAACAAAAAATTAAGAAAGCTTTTAAATGAGTTTAAAAAAAGTGAATAAAAATTCACTTATAACCCAAAACTCTTAAAGCTGACCGTACCGATCTGGGGAGGTAGTATTCTTGTCAAAAGAAGATGTAATTGAACTTGAAGGAACCGTTTTAGAAGCCCTTCCAAACGCTATGTTTCAGGTAGAACTCGCAAACGGTCATAAAATTCTCGCTCATGTTTCAGGAAAGCTAAGAATGAACTACATTCGCATAGTTCCTGGCGACAAGGTAACGGTTGAGATGTCACCTTATGACTTATCAAAGGGAAGAATCACCTGGCGTGCGAAATAAGGGACAAGGTATATCAGAAGTAATTAGTGGAAACACTGGCAACATAGTTGTTGCGTATGAATAGGAGGTATTTCAATGAAAGTAAGACCTTCGGTTAAGCCTATCTGCGAAAAATGCAAGGTTATTAAGCGCAAAGGAAAAGTAATGGTAATTTGTGAAAACCCTAAGCATAAACAACGTCAGGGCTAACAGACCTATAAATGGAGGTGCAGTTATAAATGGCACGTATTGCTGGTATAGACTTACCTAAAAATAAGAGAATCGAAATCGGTTTGACTTATATTTTCGGTATTGGTCAGAAAACTGCAACAAAGATCTTAGTGGAAACAGGCGTAAATCCTGATATCCGTGCAAAAGATCTATCAGAAGATGATGTTGCAAAACTACGTGAGTATATTGATAAAAATATCATGGTTGAAGGTGACCTTCGTCGTAATGTGTCACTCAATATCAAAAGACTTGTTGAAATAGGATGCTATCGTGGCGTTCGTCATCGTAGAGGTCTTCCAGTAAGAGGACAGCGAACAAAGACAAACGCAAGAACACGTAAAGGCCCTGTTAAGACAATCGCTAACAAGAAGAAGTAAGGAGGGATAGAACATGGCTCAGAAAACTACTAAGAAGACAGCTGTAAGACGCCGTCGTGAAAAGAAGAATATCGAAGTTGGAGCGGTTCATATCCAATCCACTTTCAACAACACAATCGTTACAATAACTGATTCACAGGGAAATACAATTTCATGGGCAAGTGCTGGTGGACTTGGTTTCAGAGGATCAAAGAAGTCAACTCCTTTTGCTGCTCAGTCTGCTGCTGAAACAGCTGCTAAGGCTGCAAAAGAACATGGACTTAAGATTGTTGAAGTATTTGTAAAGGGACCTGGTGCTGGTCGTGAGGCTGCAATCAGAGCTCTTCAGTCAGAGGATTTAGAAGTAAGACTTATTAAAGACGTTACTCCAATCCCTCATAACGGATGTCGTCCTCCAAAAAGAAGACGTGTCTAATTAACACTAGGAGGTGTAAGAAATGGCAAGATATACTGGAGCAGTATGCAGACAGTGCAGACGTGAAGGACAGAAATTGTTCCTCAAGGGTGACAGATGTTACGGCGAAAAGTGCGCAATCACAGCTCGTCCAGAAGGTGGCCCAGGTCAGCACGGTAAAGGCAGAAAGAAAATTTCAGAATACGGTATTCAGCTTCGTGCAAAACAGAAGACAAGACGTTACTATGGCGTTTTAGAAGGACAGTTCGCTCATTACTTCGAGATGGCTGAAAAGCGTCCGGGTATGGCTGGTGAAAACCTTTTGAGAATACTTGAATCCCGTCTTGATAACGTTGTTTACAGACTTGGATTTTCAAGCTCAAGAGCTCAGGGAAGACAGCTTGTTGTTCATGGTCATTT
The DNA here is from genome assembly GCA_937871145.1 of uncultured Clostridia bacterium. GTDB lineage: Bacteria > Bacillota > Clostridia > Oscillospirales > Ruminococcaceae > SZUA-444. Next base: position 671 of record CALMXN010000294.1, on the reverse strand, counting down.
TACAGTAAACGGCAGCAGAGTTGATATTCCTTCATACCTTTTAAAAGAAGGCGATGTTGTTGCAGTTTCTGAAAAGAGCCGCGCTGAAGACAGCATAAAGAATATAATCGAAGCAAATAGCGGACGTCCGACACCAATCTGGATAGAGAATGACAAATCGGCTCTTTCAGCAAAAATCGCTCGTCTACCAAACCGCGATGACATTGATCTTGATGTTGAAGAACATCTTATCGTTGAGCTTTACTCTAAATAAGCATAAGATTGCAAAGCTTTGGAGTTCTGCTTTTAGGCTTTGCGCACAAGCTTATTTGGATGTTGCGTGATAATAAGGTATATTAATACGTTTTTAACAAAATTAATGTAATTGCGAAACAGGAGGGTTTTAAATGCTTGAGAAAATAGAAAAGCCAGAAATAGAAACAGTCGAGCTGAAAAGTAACGGAACTTATGGCAAATTTGTCTTAGAGCCACTTGAGCGCGGCTATGGTACAACTCTGGGCAACAGCCTCAGAAGAGTACTGCTCTCCTCGCTACCAGGTGTAGCCGTTAACTCAGTAAAGATTGACGGGATTCACCACGAATTATCAACAATTCCTGGGGTTAAGGAGGATGTAACTGAAATCATTCTTAATCTTAAGGGCTTGACAGCAAAAATGTATGGGGACGGACCA
>CALMXN010000293.1 GCA_937871145.1 uncultured Clostridia bacterium | reverse complement strand
AGCGATTATGTAAATAACACTACCATTAAGTAACATCATTATGTTATCCATTGTTCAAAAGTCAGGGTTCTTTAATCCAACAAGCAGGAACAAAGCTACTACAATAAATATTGTTTTAAGCTCTTTCGCTTTTAACAATGTCTTTAGATTGCTCATTAGTTTTCCCCTCCTTTATAAACTCCGAATGAAGCAGCCATCAGGTTGTCCTGATTAATGTCTTCCTTCTTAAAGCTGTGATTAAGCTTTCCGAAGTACATTGTGATTGCTCTGTCTGAAAGCGACATGATTTCTTCCATGTCAGATGATATAAGAAGAATTGCAAGCCCATGTTCACGGAGCTGATGAATGATTTTATACACATCTCCACGTGCAGCAGCATCAATACCACGGGTTGGCTCGTCAAGAATTACAATCTTCGGACTTGTAGATAATGCTCGGGCGATAACAACCTTCTGCTGATTACCACCTGAAAGTGAACCCATTATCTGATCCTGTCCGGTAACCTTTGTTCTGAAATCATCTACATACTTCTGTGTAATCTTCTTTTCTGTCTTGAAGTTAACGAAAACCTTACTCATACTGTCAAGACAAGTTGCAGTTGTGTTTGTTGCAACGTCACTGATTCTGAAGATACCATTTAAAAATCTGTCTTCAGGAACATAATTGAGTCCTCTTTTAAGAACTGATTTTGTGCTTAGTCCTGTAATATCCTTGCCATCAAGAATAACTTTACCCTTTTTAACCTTATCCTTACCAAATATTGTTGTGGCAAGTTCTGTACGTCCTGCACCAACAACTCCTGCAAGTCCGAGAATTTCTCCTGGATAAACTTCAAAGCTTACATCAGAGAATCCATAGCCTGAAAGTCCTTTTACTTCAAGAATAGGCTTTAGGTTTTCGTAATTCATCTTCTTTTTCTCAACTTCAGCGGCTTTCTCACTTGCATTTGGAGGAAGCAGACCTTTAACAAGAATTTCTCTTGTAAAGTCTTCAACAGGGCCACTCATTGAAACCAGCCCGTCACGCATAATTGCGACATGCGTTGAGATTTCAAATACTTCGTTGAGTCTGTGTGTGATATAAATAATGCTTATGTTTTTCTTCTTCAGGTCTTCTACTATTTTAAATAGTGATTCAACCTCTTTAAAGGTAAGTGAACTTGTTGGTTCGTCGAGAATAAGTATTCTTGCATTTCTCATAAGACCACGAAGCAATTCAACAAGTTGCTGTTCAGCGATTGAAAGACTGTCTGCCTTTCTTGTAACATCCATTGTCCAGCCAAGTTGTTTTATCAGGGTTGCAAGTCTTTTCTTAAGTGCACCTTTCTTTTCCTTAAATCCTATTATGATGTTCTCTTCAACAGTCATATTAGGGAAAAGCATTGGCTCCTGTGGAACAAGATATATGCCCTGTGCAAGTGCTGCTGAAGGTTTATTAAGGTTAACCTTCTTACCTGCTATATA
>CALMXN010000292.1 GCA_937871145.1 uncultured Clostridia bacterium | reverse complement strand
ATGACTGTTCCTGTAATGTCTATCGGTGGCAAGGGCGTAATTTCAGTCCTTTCAAACATTATGCCAAAGGAAACACATAATCTTTGTCAGCTTTGTTTTGATAACGATTTTGCTGCTGCTGGCAAGGAACAGATAAGACTTCTTGACCTTATGAACAGCTTGTTTATTGATGTTAATCCTATTCCTGTTAAGGAAGCTTTGAATATTATGGGAATGCAGGCCGGACCTTGCAGAATGCCACTTGTTCCTATGTCTGACAAGGCAAGAGAAACACTAAAGGCTTCAATGAAGAAAATCAATTTAATTTAAGGATGTGAAATTATGACCAACATTGCTATAAGTGGATGCAATGGCAAAATGGGCAAGATAATTTATAATTGCATTTGTGAAAGAGATGACTGCCAGGTTATTGCGGGCATAGATATCAACACAGATCAGTATGCTGACTTTCCTGTTGTTTCAAAGCCATCTGCTTTACCTGTAAAACCAGATGTCATTATTGATTTTTCTCATCCTTCAACTCTTGATTCATTGATTGAATATGCTCTTACAAACAATGTAGCTGTCGTTTTTGCTACAACTGGCTATTCGGAAGAACAGATTTCAAAGATTAAAGCTGCCGGTGAACAGATTCCAGTTTTCTTCACATTCAATCTCTCACTTGGCATAAATCTTCTTGTTGAGCTTGCTAAAAAAGCTACTGCTTTTTTGGGTGGACAATTTGATATTGAGATTATTGAAAAGCATCACAATCAGAAGATTGACGCACCGAGCGGAACAGCAATTATGCTTGCTGATGCAATTAATTCTGTGCTTGATGACAGCTATCATTATATGTATGACAGACATTCGCAAAGAAAGAAGAGAGATAAAAAAGAAATCGGCATCCATGCAGTTCGTGGTGGCACTATTGTTGGAGAACACGAAGTTATTTTTGCAGGACATGATGAAGTTATTACGCTGTCACACAGTGCAACTTCAAAAGAAGTCTTCGCTGTAGGTTCAGTAAATGCTGCAGTATTCTTAAAAGGAAAATCTGCTGGACTATATTCAATGTCTGATCTTTTATAAAAACAAGAGCCTGTAATATCAAATTACAGGCTTGATTTTTTTTATTTGTCATATACAGGGTTTATTTTTCTTAAAAACAAGTGTATAATGTAAAAAGAAAAAATTATAGTAAATTGGGTGAATAAAATGGATAAGATTAATTTGTTAAAAGAGGTTAACTCCGTCAAAGAACTTTATAATTATAAGAAAATAGCTCATTTAAATGGACATACTTTAAGCGTTGTCAATGTCGAAAACAGAACTCTTGATTTTCATACCCACGAGAATTCAGATGAACTATTTTATGTCATTGAAGGAAGTTTTATTCTTGAAACAAAAGATAAGAAAACACAGGTAAACGAGGGCGAATTCATCATTGTCCCGAAAGGCACACTTCACCGACCTGTTGTCACAAAACTAAGTAAGTTTCTGATGATTGAACTTGACGGAACACTGAAAAAATCAAATAGCGGAGATTCATACAAAGATTAAAATAAGGAGTACCAAATATGAGCTTAATTACTTATAAGTATATCAAGGAAAATGAAGAAATTCAGACTTATATCAAGCAGGCTGACAAGACACTTGAGGAGCTTGGATACACAGAGCATTCATTTGCTCACGTTGGCATAGTTTCGCA
>CALMXN010000291.1 GCA_937871145.1 uncultured Clostridia bacterium | reverse complement strand
GCGATCGGCTTATCAAGGTCGAGCAACTGGTCATCGCTTACAGCATCTCTGTCATAGTCAAAGCCATCACAGTTATCAAGATTTCCAAGGATAAATCTTGCTGTGTTTCTTATCTTCTTATAGCTTTCAGAAAGCTGTTTTAAAATTTCTTTTGAAATTCTGATATCAGCGTGATAATCAGATGAAGCAACCCATAATCTTAAGATATCAGCACCATAATCCTTGATAATTTCTTTTGGTTCAATACCATTACCAAGAGATTTAGCCATTTTTCTACCTTCACCGTCAACTACCCAACCATGAGTACAAACGGATTTATATGGAGCGTGTCCGTTCCATACAACAGAAGTCAGAAGTGATGACTGGAACCATCCTCTGTACTGATCTGCACCCTCAAGATACAAGTCAGCTGGTGAATACAATCCTTCTCTTTCCTCAAGAACAGCTGTATGAGTTACACCACTATCAAACCAAACATCCATAATATCCATTTCTTTTGTGAATTCTGTGCAACCACAATCACATTTAAGGTTATCAGGAAGAAGGTTCTTTATATCAACAGTATACCAAGCATCTGATCCTTCCTTTCTGAACAAGTCAGAAATATTGTCAATCAGCTGTGCATTGATAATAGGCTTATTACAATCCTTACAATATACTATAGGAATAGGAACGCCCCATGTTCTCTGACGTGAGATACACCAGTCACTTCTGTCACGAACCATATTCTTAATTCTGTCTTCGCCCCATTCAGGGATCCATTCAACTTTTTCAATAGCTTTTATTGCCTCATCCTTAAAGCCCTCAACTGAACAGAACCATTGTTCTGTAGCTCTGAAGAGAATAGGCTGTTTACAACGCCAGCAGTGTGGATACTGATGCTTTATTTTTTCTAAAGCAAACAAAGCGTGAATATCTTCAAGGTGCTTTGCAATCTTCTTATTAGCATCATCAGTTGTAAGTCCTTCAAACATACCAGCATCTTTAGTGAGAATTCCCTTTCCGTCAACAGGAACAACGATAGGAATTTCAGGATACTTCTTGCAGACTTCAAAGTCATCAACACCAAAGCCAGGTGCTGTATGAACACAACCTGTACCGCTTTCAAGTGTTACATGATCACCGACGATGATAGGTGAATTTCTGTCCATAAACGGATGAGCTGTCTGAATTCCTTCAAGTTCTTTTCCTGTAAATGAACCAACAATTTCAAAATTCTCTATTTTAGCAGCAGACATTGTTGAATCAACAAGTTCTTTTGCTATACAATAGTTCTCACCATTAGCCTTAACAATACAGTATTCGTATTCAGGTCCAAGACAGATAGCAAGGTTACCAGGTAATGTCCAGGTAGTAGTTGTCCAAATAATAAAATATGTGTTGTCAAGGTTAAGATTCAATGCGCTGAACTTTCCCTTGTCATCAACAACCTTGAATTTTACGTAGATTGAATGACATGGATCATCAGCATATTCAATTTCAGCTTCAGCAAGCGCTGTCTGACATTCAGGGCACCAGTAAACTGGCTTTAAGCCTTTATAGATATAACCCTTCTTTGCCATTTCGCCAAATACTTTTACCTGCTTTGCTTCAAATTCAGGTTTCAATGTTAAATAAGGATCATCAAAGTCACCAAGAACACCAAGACGCTTAAACTGTTCCTTCTGATTTTCCACATAAGAAAGAGCAAATTCCTTACAGTGCTTTCTTAATTCAAGCGGAGGAATTGCACCATTCTCAACACCAATCTTCTTCATAGCTTTAAGCTCGATAGGAAGACCATGCGTATCCCAACCAGGAATATATGGTGAGCAGAAACCACTCATATTCTTATACTTAACAATAATGTCTTTTAATACTTTGTTCAATGCAGTTCCAAGATGTATATCACCATTTGCGTATGGAGGTCCGTCGTGAAGAATGTATTTTTTCTTACCTGCATTATTGCTAATCATTTTGTAATAGAGTCTTTTATCTTCCCAGTTACTAAGCATTTCAGGCTCTCTCTGAGGGAGATTGCCTCTCATCGGGAACTCAGTCTGTGGTAGATTAAGTGTCTTGTTATAATCCTGTGGCATTTAAAATTCTCCTTGTTAATTTTACTTGATCTGGTTATTGCCAAATCTTAAATCACCGAACTTTTTCGGACTTGAATAATTGTCATCTTTAAAATCAGGAATTGCATCAGCTGATAACAATGGTTCTTCATTTGGTGTTTCTATACTTTCTGACAAAGGCTCCTTTATATCAAGGTCAATGTCAAGATCAAATTCATCTTCAGGTTCTTCAGCCTGTTCAGGTACTTCCTCAGATACTTCTTCATTGAATTCAGGAATTTCCATTATAAGATGTAACTGTCTATTGTATAACTCTGTAAGCTGTGCCTTGAAAGCAGTAACTTCTTTTTTAAGATTATCAAGCTTATTCTGCTCATCAATGTATGAATCCTGAATATTATCAAGTATTTTATCTGACTTGCCTTTTGCTTCAGCAACCATTCTTTCAGCTTCCATTTCAGCTTCAACAATAATCTGACGCCCCTGCTTCTGAGCTCCAAGAATAGCAACTTTAATTGCATCCTCGTCATCACGATATTCATTTACTTTATCAACCAACTTGTGAATTTTAGCTTCACTTTCGTCATATGACTTTATAATTTTAGCTACAGAGAAAGCAACTTCTTTAAGGAATGTGTCAACTTCGTCAATTCTGTATCCACGTGCTGCTTTTTCAAATCTCTTTTCGCTTATTTCCTTTGGACTTATCATAATAATCCCCCTATACAAATTTATCTATTTCTATACAATATCTATTCTTTTTTGACATTCCGGTGATAGATGTAAATATATATTTTCCGTATCCTCTTGCTGAAAAAATATCATTTTCTTTTAGAATATAACTTGTATTATTTATGTCAATACAATTAACCTTAACATTCCCCGATCTAATAAGGGAGGATGATTTTTCCCTGCTAAGCTTTGTAACAAGACTAATGATACAATCAAGTCTTAAAGATGATACTGTTCCGTTAATATGTTTAAAGCTGTTTTCTACATTAAAATCAAAAGAACTGATGTCATCAGATATTTTCACCCCAACAGAACCAATTTTCCTGATATTATTAATGACAAAGTTATAAACAGATTCATTAAGAAAGATAAGACACTTATCATTATTGACAAGAATATCCCCTATCATATCTCTTCTTATCTGCAGACCCATTAATGCGCCAAGAAAATCTCTGTGAGATAATTCATCTTCAGTCCTGTATGAAAACAATACAGGCTTAATAGGAAAGTCTGTATCAACTGCAAAATCACTATAAGGCGGAAAGACGCCAAGAACAAATCTTGAAGCATTTTCATATCCGCCATAGAATGAATAATTAATAAAATTCATATAGGAAAGTACACTTTTACAAACTTCTGACTGATGATTATCAAGAAAAGCTGAATACTTAGCAGTATATTTGTTTTCAGACAATTCAATCCAGTCAAGTACACGCCTTGACAATAGCTTGTCATCATCTGAAAGGCTTTTAAAATAATCTGTATCAGTAAATAACATTAAAGAGTATAGCCACTGTTCTCAAGTTCACCCATTAGATCAACACCTGAGAAGCCAACATTTCTTGGCATAATTGCAAATGTCTTCTGTGCCATCATCTTTATATCAGCACCGTTTGCATAAGCAACACCAGAAAGAAAGTCTAATATTCTCTTTGCATCCTCATTCTTAACTGTTTCCAGGTTAAGTAATACAGTTTTAGAAGCATTAAGGTCATCACCAATAGATTTTACTTCTGAAAAATCAGTAGGACGAGCTAAAACTATCTGAAGAGTAGTTGAAGTGTTGATTTTAACTTCCCTGTTTTTCTTTTCTGGTACAGGAGCTTCTTCTTCTACCTCATCAAAATCATCATCATAATCTTCTTCGTCATTTGACATAAAGAAATTTTTAAAACTCTGAACTACACCCATGTTAATACCTCCAATTATTTTCGTTTTCCAAATAATCCAGTTCCTATCCTGACAATATTAGAACCATATTTTATAGCTAAAGGATAATCATTAGTCATTCCCATTGACAGAAATGTCATATCAATATTATCTGATTTAT
>CALMXN010000290.1 GCA_937871145.1 uncultured Clostridia bacterium | reverse complement strand
ATGCGTCTGCTTTTTACAGCAGACGCTTTTGGGTTATCCCTAATTACTAGGGATACGTGCTTAAATACATTTCTGAATTTATACACTTGCGGGCAATTTGTCTTAATTGTCGACAGCTGTACTGTCAGACTAATTAGTACATCATGCACAGCCCCCTCTTTGTAAGAGAACCTCTTACAAGATTATTATATTCGGAAATTGTCATCTTATAAGTGGAAATTTCTATGGAGGAAAGGACGAAAAACATGGCTTTGTATGCTATAAGCGATCTTCATTTATCGCTGTCAACAAACAAATCGATGGAAGTCTTTCCAGGTTGGGAAAACTATGTTGAAAGAATAAAAACAAACTGGCTAAACAAAATTACTACTGAGGATACAGTAGTTCTTGCGGGTGACTCTTCATGGGGAATATCTCTTGAACAATCACTTGAAGACTTCAAGTATATAAACTCTTTACCGGGAAGAAAAATTTTGCTAAAAGGAAATCACGATTTCTGGTGGACTACAAAAAACAAAATGGATATATTCTTTGCTGAAAACGGACTGAATACTTTAAACATTCTTAATAATAATCATTATGCGTATAATGATTATGCAATTTGCGGAACAAGAGGCTGGATTAACGAAACTGAGGAGCCTGCTGATAAAAAAGTTCTTTTGCGTGAGGCGGGAAGGCTTGAAGCCTCTATAAAATCAGCTTTAAAAGAAAATTTAAGACCCATTGTTTTTCTTCATTATCCGCCTTTATATGCAAATGATTATAATTATGAAATACTTGATGTTCTTCATAAATATAATATTGAAGAATGCTTTTATGGGCATATACACGGCAAAAGCAGTGGCTATGCTATACAGGGTGACCGAGATGGAATCAGTTACTCATTAATTTCTAGTGATATTCTACAATTTGAGGCGAAATTAATTAAATAATTTGGATAATGCGTCAATTTAAAATTATAAGTGTAGAAAATATTTAGGACATATGTTATAATAGCAAGGATATTTATAATTACTGGAGGATTCTTAAATGAATTTAAAATCAACAAATAAAGTGGAAACAAATAAGGTTGAACTTGAAATTGAAATCAATGCTGCTGATTTTGATGTAGCAGTAGAAAAAGCATACCAGAAGCAGAAGAAAAAGATTAATGTACCAGGGTTCAGACCGGGAAAAGCTACAAGAAAAATGATCGAAAAGACTTATGGTGAAGGCGTATTTTACGATGAAGCTATAAATGCAATATATCCACAGGTTGTTGCTGAAGCTGTTGAAGCTGCTGGCATTGAGTTTGTTGACCGTCCTGAAGTTGATGTTAAATCAATTTCAAAGGAAGATGGTGTTGTTATCAAAGCAATATGCATCACAAAGCCTGAGGTTGAGGTTTCAAATTATAAGGGAATAGAAGTTACAAAAACTGTCAATGATGTAACAGATGAAGCTGTTGATGCTGAAATTGAAAAGCTCAGACAAAAAGGTATGAGAATGATTACTGTTGAGGACAGAGCTGCTGAAATGGGCGATGACGTTGTTATCGACTTTGAAGGCTTCCTTGACAATGTTGCATTCCCAGGCGGAAAAGCTGAAGATTTCGGTCTTTCACTTGGTAGCGGTCAGTTTATCCCTGGCTTCGAAGAAAAAGTTGTTGGACACAATATCGGTGAAGAATTTGATATTGATGTAACATTCCCAGAAGAATACCAGGCTGAAGAACTTGCTGGAAAGCCAGTTGTATTCAAGATTAAGCTCCGCGAAATCAAGGCAAAGGAACTTCCTGAGATTGATAATGATTTCGTAAAGGACACAACAGAATTCGATTCAGTTGACGAGCTTAAGGCTGACCTTAAGACTAAGCTTGAAGAAGCTGAAAAGAACAAAGCTGATGCTGAAGTTGAAACAAAATTGATGGATACAGTTATTGAAAATATGACTGGCGAAATTCCTGAAGTTATGTTCGAGCACAGAATTGATGATATGGTTAACGATTTCGGACACCGTCTTTCATCACAGGGCTTGAACATTGAAATGTATCTTCAGTACACAGGAATGGAAATGGAATCATTCAGAAAGACTTTTGCAGAGCAGGCTGAAAATCAGGTTAAATTAAGACTTGCTCTTGAAAAGATTGCAAGTATTGAAAATATTGTTTCTTCAGACGAAGAAGCAGAAGCTGAATTTGCTAAACTTGCAGAAGCTTATAAGATGGAAGTTGAAAAGGTTAAGGCATATATAGCAGTTGAGGATATCAAGAAGGATATTGCTGTTGGCAAAACTGTTGACTTTATCAAGGAACAGGCTGTTATTAAGTAATATTTTAACCCTCACGGCTTTATATAAATGTTGATGTTTATGACATCGTTAATATGGAGGGTATAATTATGAGTTTAGTTCCTTACGTTGTTGAGCAAACCAGCAGAGGTGAACGTTCTTACGATATTTTTTCCCGTCTGTTGAATGACAGAATAATAATGCTTTCAGAAGAAGTAACTGATGCAACAGCAAGTCTTGTTGTTGCCCAGCTTTTATACCTTGAGGGACAGGATTCTGAAAAAGACATTAGCTTATATATAAACAGCCCTGGTGGATCTGTTTCTGCTGGTATGGCTATATATGATACAATGAACTATATCAAATGTGATGTATCTACAATCTGTGTAGGTATGGCAGCTTCAATGGGTGCATTTTTGTTGTCATCTGGTGCAAAGGGCAAGAGATTTGCTCTTCCAAGCAGTGAAATTATGATTCATCAGCCTTTGATTGCTGGTGGCGGAATTTCAGGACAGGTTAGCGATATCAAGATTCGTTCTGAATACTTTGTTAAGTTAAAGAACAAACTAAATAAAATTCTTGCTGAAAATACAGGCAAACCACTTGAAGTTGTTGAAGCTGATACAGACAGAGATAACTTTATGTCAGCACAAGAAGCTGTTGAATATGGTTTGATTGATAAGGTTATCAATAAGAGATAGGTGGGTGCATAATGGCAGGCAATGATGGAATTAAACGCTGCAATTTTTGCGGAAAGCCTGAAAATAAGGTCAGGAATATGTTTTCTGCACCAAATGTAAATATATGCGACGAATGCGTTTTGTATTGTTATGAAATTCTTGAGGAACAGCTTGGACTTACTCCAGCTGAAGGCTCAAATGTTAAGAATTTATCTAAAAAAGGTGATTTGAAGCTTACAAAACCAGCCGAAATCAAGAAAATTCTTGATGAATATGTAATTGGACAGGAAGAAGCAAAAATTTCACTTGCTGTATCTGTTTATAATCATTATAAGCGTATCACTAATGAGAATGATAACGATGTTGAAATTCAGAAGAGTAATGTTCTTTTGTTAGGACCAACTGGTGTCGGAAAGACTTTGCTTGCACAGACACTTGCAAAAATTCTTAATGTTCCATTTGCTATTGCAGATGCAACAACATTAACTGAAGCTGGTTATGTCGGTGATGACGTTGAAAATGTATTGTTAAGACTTATTCAGGCTGCTGATTTTGATATTGAAGCTGCAGAAAAAGGAATTATCTACATTGATGAAATCGATAAGATAGCAAGAAAGTCTGAAAACACATCAATAACACGTGATGTTAGTGGTGAAGGTGTTCAGCAGGCTCTTCTGAAGATAATTGAGGGTACAGTATCAAATGTCCCACCACAGGGCGGAAGAAAACATCCACATCAGGAATTCATTCAGATTAACACTAAGAATATTCTGTTTATATGTGGCGGTGCTTTTGACGGACTTGAAGCTTCTATTAAGAAGAGAACTGACAATTCATCTCTTGGCTTTGGCGGAAAGTTAAAAGCTGATTCAAAGACTAATGAAAATATTTTTAAGAAGGCAGTTCCACAGGACCTTGTGAAATTCGGGCTTGTTCCTGAATTAATCGGTCGTTTGCCGGTAATAACTGTTCTTGAAGAACTAGATGAAGATGCTCTTATAAGAATTCTTACAGAACCTAAAAATGCTTTGTTAAAGCAATATAAAAAGTTGTTTGAATATGATAATGTTGAATTGATTATACAGGATGATGCATTGAAAGCTATTGCTAAAAAGGCTATCGAGCAGAAAACCGGTGCAAGAGGATTGCGTTCAATAATTGAAAATATTTTAATGAAGGTCATGTTTGAAACACCTTCAGATTCTGAGATTTCTACAGTTATAGTTACACAGGAATCTGTTGAATCTGGCGGGCAACCAGTAATCGAAAGAACAAAAAAGAAATCTGTAAAAAAAGCTATATAATTTTAACCTCCCTTTACTAAGGGAGGTTTTTTGCATATTATTAACTTGCAAATTCTTTGTTATTATGCTATATTATTATAGTATATATTTATACATATTTGATAAAAAGTTAACTTAATTTTAGATAGGTGATTAATATAATGGATAGAGAAAGTAATGCTAAGCAAAATCAGATTTTACCAGCACTTGCTATGCGAGACCTTGTTGTATTCCCAAGAATGCTGATACATTTTGATGTTGCGAGAATAAAATCAATTAATTCAATAAAGACTGCTCTTGAAGGGGATAGAAAGATATTTTTAGTTTCCCAGAAAGATGTTTTTGTTGAGAATCCTGAATTCAAGGATGTTTATAAGGTCGGTGTAGTTGCTGAAATCAAGCAGATTATCAAGACACCTGACAATGTCACAAGGGTGCTTGTTGAGGGGCTTTATAAAGCACGCCTTATTGACCTTTTCCACATTGACGAAAACAATATGAATGCTGAAATCAGAAGAATTCATAACACAAAGAAATATGACGAAGAAGATACGCAGATTATTGCTCTTGTACGTTCCGTAAAAGACGTTTTTGAAGAGTATGCTTCAGTTATGCCAAAAATGCCCAAGGAGCTTAACTCCTCTGTGTTGAATGAAAACAATCCTGAAAAGCTTTTTGATGGGATTACTTTTAATATAAGCCTTTCAAATGATGACAAGCAGAGTCTTCTTGAAATTTCTGATATCCGTGAAAAACTAGCTTTGTTGGTAACAATCCTTACAAATGAAGCGGACGTTCTTGCCCTTGAAAAACAGATTCAGGAGCAGGTAAGTGAAAATATTGATAAGAATCAGCGTGAATATTTTCTTCGTGAACAATTGAAGGTAATACAAAATCAGCTTGGCGAAAATGAAGAATCGCCGACTAATGAAGTTTATGAATACATGGACAGAATTGCTTCTTTAAAGGTTTCTGAAGAAGTGTCTGAAAAATTATTCGGTGAAGCAAACAGACTGATGAAGATGCCATCAAGCTCACAGGAAGCTTCAGTAATCCGTTCATATCTTGATACCTGTCTTGCACTTCCTTGGAGTAAGTCTTCAAAGGACAAGACAGATATAACAAAAGCCAAAGCAATTCTTGATAAGGATCATTATGGGCTAAAAAAAGTAAAAGACAGAATTCTTGAAACCTTTGCAGTAAGAGCACTTTCCCCTGAAATCAAAGGACAGATTATATGTCTCGTCGGCCCTCCTGGTGTTGGTAAGACTTCAATAGGTCGTTCTATTGCTAAAGCAATGGGAAGAAAATATGTACGCGTTTCTCTTGGTGGAATAAAAGATGAATCTGATATCAGAGGTCACAGAAAAACATATATTGGCTCAATGCCTGGACGTATTATCAATGCAATCAAGCAGGCTGGCACAAATAATCCACTTATTCTTCTTGATGAAATTGATAAGATGAGCAATGACTTCAGGGGTGACCCATCATCAGCTATGCTTGAAGTCCTTGACAGCGAGCAGAACTGTTCTTTTAGGGATCATTACATAGAGCTTCCATTTGATTTAAGCAATGTATTATTTGTTACAACAGCAAATACTCTTGATACAATCGCGCCGCCTTTGCTTGACCGTATGGATGTTATTGAGCTTTCAAGCTATACGCGTGAGGAAAAATTCAATATCTGTAAGAAGCATCTTATCCCGAAACAGCTTAAGAAAAATGGCTTGAAGACAAGTATGCTAAAAATTACAGATGATGCAATATATACCTTGATTGATGCCTATACTAAAGAAGCAGGCGTAAGAACACTTGAGCGTAATGTTGCTTCTTTATGCCGAAAATCAGCAAAAGAAATTATTGAAGATAACATCAAGAAGGTAACAATCAAATCTGATAATGTTGAAAAATATCTTGGCACAAGAAAATTTCTGCCTGACCTTTATGTCAAGAAAGATGAAGTCGGAATAGTAAACGGGCTTGCATGGACTTCTGTCGGTGGCGTAATTATGCCTCTTGAAGTATTAATTCTTGATGGTAAGGGAACAATTGAATTGACTGGTAGCCTTGGCGAAGTAATGAAGGAAAGCGCAAAAATAGCAGTAAGCTATTGCCGTAGTGTTGCTGATAAATATGAAATTGACAGCGAATTCTATACAAAGAAGGATATTCATATTCACGCACCAGAAGGAGCAGTTCCAAAAGACGGTCCATCTGCTGGTGTAACTTTAGTAACAAGCTTGATTTCAGCCTTGTCATTAATTCCAGTTCGATCTGATGTTGCAATGACTGGTGAAATTACCTTGCACGGAAAAGTCCTGCCTATTGGTGGCTTGAGAGAAAAGACAATGGCAGCATATAAGGCTGGAATAAAAACTGTTATAATTCCTAAAGAAAATCAGGCTGACCTTGATGAGGTTGAAGATGTAGTAAAAGCCTCAGTGAATTTTGTACTTGCTGAAACACTTGAGGATGTGCTTGATGTTGCACTTGTAAAGGCTTGCGTAAATCCACATAAAGATTTTGTGAATGGTTTATTACCAATAAATCAAACGGAACATACTATACAATGCTAATATAATTTTGAAAGGCAAGAGCTAAATGAATTTTAATAAGGCAGATTTTCTCACATCATATGGGAAGTTTTCTCAGATACCGAAATCGACAAAGGTTGAAATTGCTTTTTCTGGGCGTTCCAATGTTGGAAAGTCATCATTAATCAATAAAATACTTAATAGAAAATCCCTTGCAAAGGTTAGTTCAATGCCAGGTAAAACTATAACTATCAACTTCTTTACAGTTGAAGAAATTTTTATAGTTGACCTGCCGGGCTATGGGTATGCAAAGGTTTCAAAATCTGAAAAAGAACGCTGGGCTGAGCTTATTGAGGGATATCTCCACGATGAGAGGAAACTTGCTCTTGTTTTTCAGCTTGTTGATATGAGACATGCACCGACAAAGGATGACATCCATATGATAAATTTCCTGATTGAGAGTGAAATTCCTTTTGTCATTGCTCTTACAAAGGCAGATAAGCTCACTAACAACCAAAGAAAGCAGCGAATGGAAGCTTTCAAAACTGAAATACCATATTTTAATGACATTACAGTTATAGAATTTTCATCGCAGACGGGAGAGGGCGTTGAAAAAATAAGAGAAATTATCGAAGAAGTATCTTCCGATGATAGTTTTTCACTTTCAGATGATAAAGAGGAGTAATGTTATGTTCGTTTCCGATAATCTTAATATTAATAATAAAGGTCACCTTGAAATAGGCGGCGTTGATACAATAGATCTTGTAAGAGACTTTAAAACACCTCTTTATGTTATAGATGAAGCGTTGATAAGAGAAAAATGCAGGGAATACAAAAATGCTGTTAATAAGCATTTTAATGGCAAAGGTATGATTTGCTATGCAAGCAAAGCTTTCTGCTGTAAGGAAATGTGCAGAATTATCAATGAGGAAGATATGGGGCTTGATGTTGTTTCGGGTGGTGAATTATACACTGCAATCAGCGTTAACTTCTCAACAGATAAAATATTCTTTCACGGCAATGACAAAACAGAAGACGACCTAACTCTTGCAATAAGATACGGTGTAGGTCATATTGTTGTTGATAACATAACAGAGCTTGAAACTCTTAATATTCTTTCAGCTAAGCACCATAAGAAAACAGGAATAATGCTCCGCATAAAGCCTGGTGTTGATGCGCATACTCACGATTTTATCAGAACTGGTCAGATAGACAGTAAATTCGGTTTTGCTCTTGAAACTGGTGAAGCTTTTGAAGCTATAAAAAAAGCAATAGAATGTGATCATCTTGAGTTGCGTGGACTTCATTGTCATATCGGCTCACAGATTTTTGAAACTGAACCTTACCAGCTTGCTGCCAAAACAATGCTGGGCTTGATTGCAAAAGTTAAAAATGAACTTAATTATGAAATAAAAGAACTTAATCTTGGCGGTGGCTTTGGTATAAAATATACTGATGAAGATAGTCCGAAAAATTGTGATGAAATACTGGGACATATTTCCCAGACAATAGCAAAAACCTGTGAATTTTACAAAATAAATGAACCGTTTATTTATCTTGAGCCTGGTCGTTCAATAATCGGTTCAGCAGGTATTACATTATATAAAGTCGGCAGTATTAAGAATATCCCTGATATAAGGACATATGTTGCTGTTGATGGTGGTATGGCTGATAACCCAAGGTATGCGTTATATCAGGCAAAATACGATATGCTGATTGCAAATAAAGCCTCACAGGAGAAGAACTTTAAAGCAACAATTGCCGGACGATGCTGTGAAAGTGGTGATCTTCTTGGTGAGCATGTTATGATACAGACTCCTGAAGTCGGGGATGTACTTGCTGTTCTTTCTACAGGTGCATATAACTACTCAATGGCTTCCCACTATAACAGGTTGACTATGCCGGCAGTAGTATCTGTAAATAAAGGAAAAGCCAAGTTGATTGTAAAGCGTGAAAGCGTTGATGACATGATAAAAAATGATTTATAAATACTTTACTTTCACAGATTAATGTGATAAACTGTAATCATAAAACTATAACAGTCCGGAGGAGGATTTAACATATGAACAGTAAGCTTAAGGATAAGAATCTTGACGATTTATTCAAATCAGTATTATGCCTTGAAACAGTGGATGAATGCTATAATTTCTTTGAGGATTTATGTACGGTGCTTGAGCTTAAGGCTTTATCTCAGCGCCTTCAGGTTGCAAAAATGCTTAGTGAGCATCGTGTATACAGCGATATCGTCAATGAAACAGGTGCAAGTACAGCAACAATAAGCCGAGTAAACCGTTCATTGAATTATGGTAGCGATGGCTATGCTATCATTTTTAACAGGATGAAAAACAAGGATGAGTAGTTATCATAAATTTGCGCAGTATTATGACATTCTGACAAGTAATATTGATTATCAGAAGCACGCTGATTATTATGACAATATAATATCTCAACATATGCCCGATAAGGGCATTTTGCTTGATTTGGCGTGTGGCACAGGTAGCCTTTCTGAAGCTATGGCTAAAAAGGGCTATGATGTTATTGGTGTTGATTTGTCTGAGGAAATGCTGTCGGTTGCGCTTGATAAGAAGTTTGACAGTGGTTTGCCTATACAATATCTCTGTCAGGATATGTGTAAGCTTGATATGTATGGGACTATTGATGTGACAATATGAGCTCTCGACAGCTTAAATCATCTCCCTGATATAAATTCTGTAAAACGTGCCATTGAGCGCGTTTCTCTATTTTCAAACCCTGATGGAATTTTTATTTTTGATATAAATACAGTATATAAGCATAAGAACATCCTTGGGAATAATACATTTATTTATGATACTGATGATGTAT
>CALMXN010000289.1 GCA_937871145.1 uncultured Clostridia bacterium | reverse complement strand
GGGCGCAGTTGTTATAGATGTTGGAATGAACAGACTTGATAACGGAAAGCTTTGTGGTGATGTTGACTTTGAAAATGTCAAGGAAGTTGCTGGTTATATAACACCAGTTCCAGGCGGAGTCGGACCAATGACAATAGCAATGCTAATGAAGAATACATTGACATCAGCGAAAATTAAAAACGGACTGAAATAACAAAAAATAATTAAAAATACTTTACAAATCAATGCTCTTATGATAATATATAATAGTTATGCCACGCACATGGCTTGCGGAGTAAGCCCGAAAGGGAAAATACCTGCCGTTTGCTATGACGAGGGCAAATAAAATAAAGAGGTGTAATTATGCTTTTAAAAGAAGAAAAAACAGCAGTAATCGAAGCTAACGCTACTCACGAGGGTGACACTGGTTCACCTGAAGTACAGATTGCAATTCTCACAAAGAGAATCAACGATCTTACTGAGCACTTAAAGGTTCATAAGAAGGACCACCATTCAAGAAGAGGACTTTTGAAAATGGTTGGACACAGACGTAACCTTCTTAACTACCTTATGAAGAAAGATATCAACAGATATCGTGCTGTTATTGAAAAGCTCGGCATTCGTAAGTAATTATGTTATAAGAGGCAGTCAGGGTTTAAAATCCTTTCTGCCTTTTGGCATATTATTTTAAAAAAATCAAAACCGGTAGTAGTTATTTTTAGCATTAAATAGTGAGCCTTTTTATTAAGACTCAGCATTTATTGCTAAAGCTGCTACCCATAAAAAAACAGGAGGTAGCTTATGTTTAAAAACTACAAAACATTTAAAACAATATTTGCTGGCAGAGAACTAGTTGTAGAAACAGGTAAGACCTGTGAACTTTCAAACGGTTCATGCTGGGTTCGTTATGGTGAAACTGTTGTAATGGCAAACGTTGCAGCAAGTTCAAAGCCAAGAGATGGCATTGACTTCTTCCCTCTATCAGTTGACTACGAAGAAAGATTATATTCAGTTGGTAAAATCCCAGGCTCTTTTATGAAGAGAGAGGGCAAGCCTTCAGAAAAAGCAATCCTTACTTCACGTGTAGTTGACCGTCCTATCAGACCTTTATTTCCAAAGGACATGAGAAATGACGTATCAGTTGTTATGACAGTTCTTGCTGTTGATCCTGATAACTCACCTGAAATCACAGGTATGATTGCAACATCAATTGCGTTGTCAATTTCGGATATTCCTTGGAAGGGACCAATCGGCGGTATCAGTGTCGGACTCGTTGAAGGCGAAATTGTTCTTAACCCAACATTGAAGCAGAGAGAAAAGAACGACCTTAACCTTACAATAGCTGCTTCTATGGATAAAATCGTTATGATTGAAGCTGGTGCAAATCAGGTTCCTGACGAAACAATGCTTGAAGCTATCGCAAAGGGTCATGAAGAAATCAAAAAGATTGTCGCATTTATCAGTGACATTCAGAAAGAAATCGGCAAGCCTAAGTTCACATTCCAATCACAGGAAATTCCTGAGGATATCTTCAAGGAGATTTACGCTTTCTGTGCTGATGATGTTAAGGTTGCACTCGACACTGACGATAAGAATGTCCGTGAATCAAGATTACAGCCAATTAAGGATGCAATCCATGCTAAATATGATGAAGCTTACGGTGATAAGCCAGGCTTCCTTGATGAAGTTATATACAAAATACAGAAGAAGATTGTCCGCAGATGGTTGCTCGATGAGGGCAAGCGTGTTGACGGAAGAAGTCTTGATCAGATCAGACCTCTTTCTGCTGAAGTAGGACTTCTTCCAAGAGTTCACGGTTCAGGACTCTTCACAAGAGGACAGACACAGGTTCTTACAGTAGCAACACTCGGTCCTGTAAGTGACGCACAGAGAATTGACGGTATTGATGAAGAAGATACAAAGAGATACATGCATCACTATAACTTTCCATCATATTCTGTCGGTGAAACAAAGCCATCAAGAGGACCAGGACGTCGTGAAATCGGTCACGGTGCACTTGCTGAAAGAGCACTTGAGCCAGTTATCCCAAGCGTTGAGGAATTCCCATACGCATTAAGACTTGTTTCTGAAGTCCTTTCTTCAAACGGTTCAACATCACAGGGTTCAATCTGTGGTTCAACACTTGCTCTTATGGATGCCGGTGTTCCAATCAAAGCTCCTGTTGCTGGTATTTCCTGCGGACTTATCACAGAGGGCGACCGTTGGATGACCATGGTTGATATTCAGGGACTTGAAGATTTCTACGGCGATATGGACTTTAAGGTTGGCGGTACCAAAGCTGGTATCACAGCAATTCAGGTTGATATCAAGGTTGACGGTCTTACAATGGATATAATCAAAAATGCTTTTGAAACAACAAGAAAAGCTCGTTTCTATATTCTTGATGATATTATGCTCAAGGCAATTCCTGAGCCACGTGCTACAGTTGGTAAATACGCTCCTAAGATGTTACAGACAAAGGTTCCTGTTGATAAGATTCGTGAGGTTATCGGTCAGGGCGGAAAGGTCATCCAGAAGATTTCTGCTGACTGTGAAGTTAAGATTGATATCAGCGATGACGGAAATGTATTTATTTCAGGTGTGGATCTTGAAAAAGCAAATAAAGCACTTCAGATAGTAAACACAATTGTTAACGATCCAGAAGTTGGTGCAATCTACAAGGGTAAGGTTGTCAGACTTATGAACTTCGGCGCATTTGTTGAAATTGCTCCTGGTAAGGACGGACTCGTTCACATATCAAAACTTGATAAGAACAGAGTTGAAAAGGTTGAAGATGTTGTTTCAGTTGGCGATGAAGTTATCGTAAAGGTAATGGAAATTGACAATCAGGGACGAATCAATCTTTCAAGAAAAGACGCTCTTGCAGATCTCGAAGCAAAGAATAACGCATAATTAAAAAGGTGCTCGAAAGAGCACCTTTTTTACTTGAAATAAGCATTTTTTTAATGTAAAATTAAATTAAATAAAAAAATAGCCTTTTTTTCTCACATTTTTATTTTTCTCACATAAATTATACTAATATAATTTTTTGAGGAGGAATAATTATGGAGGCTCTGCTTTATTCAATAGTTATTGTTGTATCAGTTCTGTTGATCATCTGTCTTAT
>CALMXN010000288.1 GCA_937871145.1 uncultured Clostridia bacterium | reverse complement strand
CGACGCTCTTCCGATCTCTGTTCTGATTGATGTTGCACAGCTTTTTCCACAGGGAATGATTAATCTTTCAGCGATAAAAATTTTTTCTGACACAAGGATAGATGAGGCAATTGTCGAGGCGGCGAGCCTTACAAACCAAGCAGGAAGTATCTTAAAGCATATGTTTTATGATATAATCGCAGGGAAAACCGAAATGCTTAACCCTGTTGAAAGCTATATTTATGAGGATTCAATGGGATTATGCGGTTGGATTAACAACAAGCGTGTTCTTTTGGGCAACCGTGAATTGATGATAAACCACAGTATCGAGGGAATGCCGACAAAGGAACGTGAAAAAGAATATACCGAAAACGGAAAAGTTGCAGTATATCTTTCAATTTCAGGTGAGCTTTCAGCAATGTTTGTTATTGAAATTAAGGCAAGCCTTGAAGTACAGAGTTGGCTTAAAGAGCTTGAGCGAAACGAAATTTATGTAATGCTGAGAACTGTTGATTCCGTTATCTCAATTAACAAGTTGGCAGAATTGTTTGATATTTCACCAGATATGCTTAAGCTTTTGCCATTCAGACTTCACCAAAATTACGAAGAAGAAACATCATATACTCCACGCCAAAGCGCTTCACTTGCTTGCTCGGGACGTTTTCCATCATTTGCATCACTTATTATCGGTACAAAGCGTATACGGAAAACTGCGAATATCGGGATTTCAATTCAAGCAGCCGCAGCAATATTAGGCGGATTAATTGCGATAATACTGACAATCATGTCAGCATTTGACCAACTGTCAGCATCAATTGTGCTTGCATATAACTTAGCGTGGACGGCAGTTACATTATTGCTGCAGGGATTCCGAAAAGCTTAAATATAAAATAATAATAAACGGGCTGTTAAATGCCTGCAATAGCACTCCAAAGTATGGTATGATGAAGCCATGCTTTGGAGTGTTATTTATGCACAAAAAAGATACAATAAATATATCTAAAATAAACACATTTGTAATGACAGCATTTTGTTTACATAGTAGTATAAGAATTAACATAAAATAAAGTTATTGACGGAATAATCTGCATAATAATTCATAATAAAAAGGAGCCGTAATAATGAAGTTTTTTATTGACACAGCCAATGTTAAGGAAATCAGAGAAGCAAATGATTTGGGTGTTATCTGTGGTGTTACTACAAACCCAAGTTTAATTGCTAAAGAAGGCAGAGACTTTCAGGAGGTCGTAAAGGAAATTACAGGCATTGTGGACGGTCCGATTTCCGCAGAGGTCATCTCACTTCAGGCTGATAAAATGGTCGAGGAAGCTATTCCATTATCAAAAATTCATAAGAATATTGTCATCAAAATCCCAATGTGTGCAGAGGGATTAAAGGCTGTTAAACGTTTGACAGAAATGGGAATCAAGACAAATGTAACATTAATCTTTTCTGCGGCACAAGCACTTTTAGCAGCTAGAGCAGGTGCAACTTATGTCAGTCCATTCTTAGGCAGACTTGATGATATAGGGACAGAAGGCATGAATCTGATTGCTGAAATTGTTGATATTTTTAACGTTCAAGGCATTGAAACCGAAATAATTGCAGCGTCAATAAGAAATCCAATTCACGTTACAGCTTGCGCAAGACTTGGCTGTGATATTGCAACAATTCCTTTGAATGTTATTAAACAAATGATGAAACATCCACTGACAGATGCAGGCATTGAACGTTTTCTAAAGGATTGGGAAAGTGTCCCTAAGAAGTAGTGCCAAAAAATATATAGACAATATCAGTTGAATTCTTTAGAACAATGTTGATTATTGCTAAATCATATGGTACAATAAGCCGTAAGTTAATTTAATCTGAACCCCAAAAATTAGACAAAGATAATCATAAGAAATTATGCAAAGCGACTAGATGAAAATTTAGTCGCTTTTTTATGCAGACAAAAGCCTGTATTTCACGGGCGACATACCAAGCCGTGACTTAATTCGTTTATTGTTATACCAATAAAGGTAATGTTTCAGCTTTTGAATGAAATCTTCGACGCTATCAAATACTCTGTCGTAGAAAAACTCAATTTTGAGTCTTCCGAAAAAACTTTCAGCACAAGCATTATCAAGGCAATTTCCTTTCTTGGACATACTCTGTCTTATGCCCTTATCAGCAAGCATTTTCTGATATTTCTTCATCTGATACTGCCAACCTTGGTCAGTATGCAGGACGAGATTTGTATCTTCAGGAAGCTTTGAAAACGCTTTTGAAAGCATATCTGTTATCTGCAAGAAATTCGGATGATAGCTCAGATTGTAGCTGATAATTTCGCCATTGTATAGGTCTATTATCGGTGATAAATACAGCTTTGTTCCAAATAGCTTGAATTCTGTGATATCGGAAACCCACTTCTCATTTGGCTTGTCTGCCTTAAAATCACGTTCAAGAAGGTTGGGAGCAATTTTCCCGACTTCACCTTTGTATGATTTGTATTTGCTCATTTTGACGTGACAATATAAGCCGAGCTTGTTCATCAATCGCAAAACTGTTTTGTGATTTAGGTGTATTTTACGTTCATTTAGTTCTTTCGTCATTCTGCGATAGCCGTAGCTTTCGGAAGATTCATTAAATATTATCTTGATTTCAGCCTTAGCAGCAGCGTATTTATCGGGATGCTCAAGCTGTTTGCAATAGTAGTAATATGTACTGCGAGGAATGTCTACAACTCGAAGAATTGCGGTAATCGGAAATTGTTGCTTTAGTTCATTGATTACCAATGTTTTTTGTTTGGCGGTTGCCGTTCTGACCGAACCAAAGCATCCAATTTTTTTAGGTATTCGTTCTCGATTCTGAGGCGCTGAACCTCTGCTATTAAATCTTCTTCCTTGGATTTCTCAAGCTTTGGAGGTCTGCCTATCCTCACTCCATCTTTTTTGAGAGCGTGTCCTCGACGTTCTATGTATAGTCCTTCTGTACCTTCTTCAAGGTATATCCGTTCCCAAGTTTTTATAAAGTGAAAATCCTTACTTTGTCGCTCAGGAAAGTATTTTCGCATAGTTTCATTGTATGATAATTGGTTGTTAATCATATCTTCTACTACCATTTGTTTAAATTCGCCTGAGTATTTCTTATTTGGTATTCCTTTGGGCATAAAAATGTCCCCTTTCGTTAGTTTCAATTTCGGTATATCTCTATTATACCTCATTGTCTAACAAAAGGGGGGCACTTCAGTGTGAATACGGCGGTACATATTATTAAACTGGCATACAAATTGAAATTATCTGACGAACCGCCTACAAAAGTTGCACCTTACATGGAGTGATTTTTCACTAATAATCCTCGGGGTTAAGGTCAGGGTGGGCGGCTTTGTATTCGTTCAGCCACACGTCGTCTCCTAATGTCAGCTCTATTTTGAAATAGGCAGGGAGATAACGTAAAGCGCATTCAAAAAAACTCTCAATCGAGGTATACTCCGTCCCATCATAAACTATTGTCACGCCGTCTCTTGGATTTTCTTCGTCAGCGAGATTATTAAACATCTGCATAAAGTGCTTTTTACCGCTTAAAAACAAATTCAGCCCAGTACAGAAAACCAAGTCTTCATTTACGCAGAACTGTAAATCTCTTTCCAAAAATGTTCTGAACGTTTGTGCGTCCACAACATAATAGTAACCCTTTGTCAACTTGTCAATAAACGATTTGAGTATGCCCATAACAATCCCTCCACACATATCAGAACACGATGTTGCTGTTTAT
>CALMXN010000287.1 GCA_937871145.1 uncultured Clostridia bacterium | reverse complement strand
AAATAATGTTATAAGCGGAACAATCACAAAAAAACTCCCGCCAGCAAGAATAAGAAATGGTATGGTAATATATAAGGCAGTGCTCACTGATTTTGAAAGTGATATTACTATAACCATTTATAACAGCGAATTTATGTTCAATAAGCTTATTGAGGGTGAAAGCTATCTTCTTTACGGAAGAGTTACAGGCAATTTTTTAAGGAAGGAAATTGCCTCCCCGACAATTTTATCAGAAAGTGTTGAGGAAAAAATCCAGCCTGTATATGCACTTACTGAAGGACTGAGTCTTTCCCTTGTCCAGAATGCAATGAAGAATGCCCTTAAAGTCCTTGACGAATTCATATATGAACCAATGCCTAAGCACATTTTGTCAGAATATAATTTATGCTCGTTGCATTATGCATTGAAGAATATTCACTTTCCCAAGGATACCAACGCTTATGAAGCCGCTAAGAATCGTCTTGTCTTTGATGAACTTTTTATGCTACAGCTTGGAATGGAAAGACTCCGCGGGAACAATCTTCAGCTTTCAGGTGCAGTAATGAAAGATAATGATATTTCAGAATATATAAGTGCTTTGCCTTTTGAACTTACAGGATCGCAGAAAAAAGCCATTAATGAATGTGCAACAAGTATGTGTGGTCAAACGCCAATGAATAGATTGCTTCAGGGTGATGTCGGCTCGGGTAAGACCGCAGTAGCCGCCGCTTGTTGCTTTATGGCATATAAAAACGGATATCAGTCCGCATTAATGGCTCCGACTGATATCCTCGCAACACAGCATTATAATACTTTGTCCGATTTCCTTGAACCTATCGGCGTTAAGGTATGCCTTTTAAAAGGTTCAATGACCGCAAAAAAGAAGGCTGAACTGAAAGGCCAGATTGAAAAGAGCGAGTATTCCGTAGTTGTTGGAACACATGCACTTGTTCAGAAGACAACAGTTTTTAAAAATCTTGGGCTTGTTATTACAGATGAACAGCACCGCTTTGGCGTTGAGCAACGTTCAATTCTCGCACAAAAAGGTAAAAATCCACACACGCTTGTTATGTCAGCAACACCAATTCCAAGGACTTTGGCCCTGATGATTTATGGTGATATGGATATTTCCATTCTGAATGAACTCCCAAAGGGCAGACAGCCTGTTGAGACCTATGCAGTAACAGGTAAGCTCCGTGAAAGAGCATTTAAATTTATAAAAGAGCGCATTGACGAAGGCAGACAGGCGTATATCGTCTGCCCGATGATTGAGGACAGCGAAAGTGACCTTCAGGCAGTTTCCACTTATGTTGAAAAGCTGAAAAAGACCTGCCTCAAGGATGTGAATATAGGACTTCTCCACGGAAAGTTATCTCCACCACAAAAGGACAAGACTATGCTTGAATTCAAGGAGCATAAGATTGATATTCTTGTTTCAACAACAGTTGTTGAGGTCGGGGTGGATGTACCGAATGCTGTCGTTATGCTTATTGAAAACGCTGACAGATTTGGCTTGTCTCAGCTTCACCAGCTTCGTGGTCGTGTCGGCCGTGGTGAGTATAAATCTTATTGTATACTTGTTACAGATAATCCGAATATGGAAAGTTGCGAAAGGCTTAAAATCCTTTCAAAGATTTCGGACGGCTTTAAGATATCAGAAGAAGATTTAAAGCTTCGTGGGCCGGGTGATTTCTTTGGAAGTCGCCAGCACGGACTTCCCCAGCTTAAAATTGCTGATATGTCGCATGATGTCAGCATACTTAAAAAAGCACAGCAGGCAGCAAAAGATATTATTAATAATGATGCAAAACTTGAAAATTCCGAGAACAAGTATATAAATGAGCTTTTACAAAATTTTTTATACAACCTTACAACGATATAATTTACAAAATATTAATATACAATATGTATCACAATCGGCTATAATAAACTTAAGAATAACATTAAAAATGTTGAAAAAGGAAAGATTTAAATGCCTGCTATTATGGTTAACCTGATAACATTGATTCCAATATGTGTTATAATGCTTATGTTAATATTTAATCCTGTTATTGATAAAAGTAAGAAGAAGTATTTTATTCTTGCACTCAAAACAGTGTTAATAGAATCAATTCTTGAAATAATATCAATATTGAATACTAATAATACGTCATCGGCAAAAGTAATTTCTCAGGTAGTTAATGCCGTTGGGTTTGCACTTGCGCCAGCAGTATTATTCTTTGTGATATGCAGTGTTACTCATAACACAAGATATCAGAAATATGAGAAGTTTTTGCTTGTTCCTATTTTAATAAATGCTTTCTTTTCTTCCCTGAGTATAAATTATGATATATATTTCAATATAAGCAGTGAGAATGTTTATAGTAGGGGCAGATTCTTTGGAATCCAGATAATTTTAAATCTTATTTATCTTATAATTTTTTTGGTAAGTGACCTATACAAAAACAGAAGGTATCTCAAAGAAGAAAAATTCTGGGTAGTTGCATGTGTTGTACTTAGTCTTATGGGCATCATCATTCAGTCAATTAAAGCTGATTATGTAATAATATGGGGCGCAATTTCTGTTTCCATGATGATTTATTATATTAATTTCCTGAATAATCTTCTTAAGCACGATGAACTGACAAACCTTCTTACCAGAAGAATGTACAAGATGAGTCTTACGAAAATCAATAACCGCAGGAGCGCTGTCATTATAAATATTGATGTGAATTCCTTCAAGACAATCAATGACTCATTCGGCCATAGCTTTGGTGATACCGTTTTAAAAGAATGTGCAAGGAATATTCAGCATTACTTTGTTGAATATGGTTTTGCTTATAGAACCGGCGGGGATGAGTTTGCTGTAATATGCAATGATATAAATCATAAGCAGATTGAATATGTCTTTAAGCGTATTGAGGATTCGTTAATTCCAATTTCTAAAAAGATAGGCATAAAAAAGCTGCTAGCATACGGATACAATATATATACTCCTCAGGATTATGATGATATTTATCAGTCAGAGAGATTAGCGGATGAATTAATGTATAAGAATAAAATTGAATTAAAGATGGAATAAAAAAGCGGGTTTGAAATACGAACCAGCTTTTTATTATCTTAAGTTGTTTGTTTAGCAGGATCATTGCCTTTTTCATAGCAAATATAAATATCTCTGAAAACAGGATAGTCTGACTCATTTTTTAATGTTTTATTGAGATTCCGGTAAATTAAGCTTAATGTAATATTGATTATTGTTAATATAACAAACCTCAAGTCTAAAACCCATAGTAATATACTTGAAAGTGTACTTACAGCATAGTGAAGTTCAGAAAGTGAATAGGCAATAAACAACACAGCATATATAATTAATATAATTATTGCTATCAAAGGATGATTGAATATTGTTTCGGCAGTACCCGCAATCATACCGACGATAATCAGCAGGTTAAGGATATTATACGCAAATTCTACTTCATCAAGGCGTTTCTTTTTTAATCTGCACTTAGCCATTTGTTCGTTGTATGTAATTAAAGCGTTGACAAATTCTCTGTCAGTATCCGCATAGACAGATATTTTTCCCGATTCAATAGCTTGCTCAGGGATACTCATCATATATTTATCATCTCCCAAATATTTGTCATACGAGAATTGTTGTTATTACTATAATATATCATGTACATATATAAAAATCAATTATAGATAAAGTGGGTTTGAATTATCAAGCCCACTTTATTATAGTATTATTTATTATTGTCGTTCTTTGGCTTTATAT
>CALMXN010000286.1 GCA_937871145.1 uncultured Clostridia bacterium | reverse complement strand
CAATACAATTGTGAGTATAAATTTGACAATTCCACTGCTACTCTGGCCAGCAAAGGCTGAACCAATAATATTACCATCAGAATCTTTTATAGGCACATAAATTGTGTGATATTTTTTTCCGCTGATTTCAATCTGCTTATTGAAGTTTTTACCTTCCTTAAGTACCGCCTGTTCAACCTTAGGATCCATTTTTGTGTTGATAATTCTCTTATCACCTTTTTTAATTGTCGTATTGATTCTTATATTATCCTTAAAAATTGAAATATGATAATCAGTCTTGCCCTTAATAGTATCTACTATTTTTGTGTCTGCTAAATCATAAGCAATAAGTACATATCCATAAACCTTAGCGTCAATTTTCACAGGCATTGCACTTTCATAAACAAACTTATATTTATTGTTACTTCCATAATTACCGACATAATTACCTGATTTTATCTTATCAGGAATGCCTGATTTATCTGATGCAATATCAATACTACTGTCGGTTGTATACACTACTTTGTCGTCATTATCAACAACCATAACATAAGCTGCTCCGTGTTGATTTAAAAATGCATCTACAGAACTACTTACGCCATCCTGCTTTTTTGTGCTCAATAAATCCCGAATATTAGTATCATCTGATAACTTAGAAATAGTTGAGCTGGCTTGAATTTGAATATTATCGAGTTCATTTTGAACCTTTTCCACTTCAAGTTCAAGCTTCTCATTAGTTGCATTAACAATTCCAATTGAACCTACAACACTTCCTATTGTTGAGATAGATGCACATGCAACAAACACACTTATTAGAACCAGTCTTAAAATTCTTGCCTTAATTGTTGTCTTCATCGTAAAACTCCCTTTTTTAAAATTTGGGTAAATTAATTGTTGTCTTCATCGTAAAACTACCTTTTTAAAACTAAGGGTAAATGTGATCTCTTTTCAAACTAAAAAAGATAAAAGCCTGAATAATCTAAAAAAGATTTAGTTATAATATTATAATACATAATTCCCTAGACTTTTTCAAGAGATATAGTGAATTTTCATATATTTTTACAATTCAAATTACTAAATATATACATTTTAACCATAATATCAGATTTAAAATATTAACTTTAACTTTTGAATATGTTAACTTAAAATAACCTTGATTATGATATTATATTACTTTAGTATAATATTTTGGGGGTAATAATGGAGCTATTACAAAAAGTCGTCGGAGCAGTAAACAATTTTCTATGGGATTTTCTTTTGCTTTTTCTACTTTGTGGAACGGGAATATTCTTCACAATAAGATTAAAATTTGTTCAGGTCAGGAAGTTCAGGCAAGGTTTTAAGGATCCCTTTGGTAAAATAAAATTTCGTGGTGAAAAAGCTGATGAAAAAGGCATGTCATCATGGCAGTCACTTGCTACTGCAATAGCTGCACAGGTTGGCACAGGGAATCTCGCCGGTGCTGCAACTGCACTTATTGCAGGTGGACCTGGCGCAATATTCTGGATGTGGGTAAGCGCATTCTTTGGCATGGCAACAATTTTTGTTGAGGCTTCACTTTCACAGAAATACAAAACTGAAGTAGATGGACAAATAACTGGGGGACCTGCCTATTATATTCAAGCCGCCTTCAAAGGCAAGTTTGGAAAAATACTCGCTATTATATTTTCTGTTCTGATTGTTATTGCACTCGGATTTATGGGGAATATGGTTCAGTCCAATTCAATCGGTGATGCTTTTAATATTGCATTCGGAATAAAGCCGGTTTATATTGGCATAGCTGTTTCATTCATTGCACTTGTAATCTTCCTCGGTGGCGTAAAAAGGATTGCCTCTGTCACAGAAAAGATTGTTCCAATTATGGCAATTTTCTATATTCTCGGTGCAATGATTATAGTTGTTGCAAACTTGACAAAAATACCTGACGCATTCAGACAGATTTTTGTCGGCGCTTTCGCACCTTCTGCCGTTACTGGCGGAGTGATAGGAATTACAATTCAGAAATCCATCCGATACGGTGTAGCAAGAGGATTATTTTCAAATGAAGCCGGTATGGGTTCGACACCACACGCTCACGCTATTGCTAAGGTTGATAAACCTTGCGATCAGGGAATAGTAGCAATGATGGGAGTATTCGTTGATACATTCATTATACTTACGCTCACTGCACTTGTTATTATTATGACTGGCGTTTTGCCAAAAGGCTACGACGGGTCACTTGTCGGAATCGGACTGACACAGGCAGGATTTGAAACAGTATTCGGTAAATTCGGTTCAGTATTTATTGCAATATGTATGTTTTTCTTTGCCTTTTCCACTATTATCGGCTGGTATTTCTTCGGGGAAACTAATATAAAGTTCCTCTTTGGGAAAAGAGCAGTAAAATATTATTCGGTAGCTGTTGCTATATTTGTTGCTCTCGGATCAACATTAAAGGTTGACTTTGTGTGGTCTTTATCAGACTGCTTTAACGGTCTTATGGTTATGCCAAATCTTCTTGCTCTTGTCGCACTAAGCGGAGTTATGATGAAAATGTTTAAGGATTATGAAGACAGCAAAAAGCCATCAATTTATAAAAAAGTTCCTAAAAAGTAATTATAATACATTAAAAAAAGCGGACGCATAATCGTTCGCTTTTTCTGCTATGTAGTCGTATGCTTATTTTGTAAAGTATCTGTCAAGCATGCCTTTGAAAGCACAACCGTGACGAGCCTCATCTTTAGCCATTTCGTGTACTGTATCGTGAATTGCGTCATAGCCAAGCTCTTTTGCTCTTGTAGCAAGCTTCTTCTTACCCTCGCAAGCGCCGTTTTCAGCCATATATCTCATTTCAAGATTCTTTTTTGTTGATGGAG
This sequence comes from uncultured Clostridia bacterium, assembly GCA_937871145.1. Classification (GTDB taxonomy): domain Bacteria; phylum Bacillota; class Clostridia; order Oscillospirales; family Ruminococcaceae; genus SZUA-444. Next base: position 532 of record CALMXN010000286.1, on the reverse strand, counting down.
TTACTACTTCGCCCAAAAGCTCAGCAAATTTAGCAGCGTGTTCTGCTTCTTCATAGGCTGCTTTTTCATAATACATTCCAACTTCAGGATAGCCTTCTCTGTGAGCCACTCTTGCCATCGCAAGGTACATACCAACCTCTGTGCATTCACCCATAAAGTTCTGTCTTAAGCCTTCAATAACTTCAGCATCAAGTCCTTCTGCTACTCCTACCTTATGTTCATCAGCCCAAACAATACCTTCATCTACAGCCTCTTTGAACTTTTCCTTTGGTGCTTTACACTGTGGGCATTTGTCTGGTGCACTGTCGCCCTCGTGAACATATCCGCATACTGAACATATAAATTTTTTCATTTCTTATTTCCTCCGTCATTAATTATTTAATTTTTTTACTGATTGACTTTGTGTTAAGTATACCATATTAGTATACTTTTGTCAAGACTTTTATAGAAATTGTGGAAATTATTTTTTTATGGTATACTATATGCGTAAAATTAATACTTTGGAGGGCTTATTTAAAAGAGCTTACTTCAA
>CALMXN010000285.1 GCA_937871145.1 uncultured Clostridia bacterium | reverse complement strand
GCAGTTGACGCTATCAATCTCATCAAGCAGAAGGGCTGCACAAGCATAAAGTTTATGTCAATTATCGCAGCGCCAGAAGGACTCAAGGCTTTGAGTGAAGCTCACCCTGATATTGAAATATATTGTGGTAACCTCGACGAAAAGCTTAACGAGAACTGCTATATTGTTCCTGGTCTTGGTGATGCGGGCGACAGAATTTTCGGCACAAAGTAATTACAAAATATAAGAACCTGAAGAATTTTTTTCAGGTTCTTTTTTGCGGAAAATAAATAAGGAATGAGATAATTTCTCATTCCTTATTTTTTTACTTTTTGCCGTAGAACATTTTTAGTGCAATCTTAATTGATGGTTTGAAAACAGTATTGTGATCATTTTCAGGAATAACTTCATACTTCAAATTAAGTCCCTTGAATTTACATGCCTGAAAATCTTCAACATACTGACCAATCATATACTTGAAAGCTTCTTCTTCTCTATCGCCTACACAAACATATACATTGCAGTTTATAGTTTTGTTGTTCTTTAAGAATTCATCCCTGAAGTAATTAAGGTCATTACCATTTGTTGAAGCCTGTACTGAAGGGCTTCCTATATAGTAATTTTTGAACATATTCTTGCTGATGGTATCACTATGTAATAAGCTGAAGAATGTCCAGTATCCGCCATAGGAATGTCCAGCCAATGTAAGTTGCATTGTATCTACAGGGTATTGTTCTACAAGATAAGGCATAAGATTATCACATATAAAATGCAGATAGTTGTCAGGGTTGGTGACAAGATCACGTACACGAATGTTTGTGTAATCATAACCGTTAGGATATCCTACACTTACAAGTATTACATCCTCAATCTCTTTATTTTTCATTGCAGCGTGAAGCTGAGGATGGTCGCTCAATCTCCATACACCGTCAGTCATAAGCACAAGTGGATATTTCTTGTTCTTGTCAAAATTAGGTGGTAGTGATACATGAACTACGAATGTATCTTTAATTTCCTTGTCAAAGATGCTGATTTCAGTAATGTAATCAGCACATTCAGGGTCAATTCCGACAACTTCTTTGTAAAATTCGTGCTCCTTTGACAGCTTGCCGACTTTAATGCTGTCCTTTTCTTCCTGAGTCATTTTTGATTCTATCTTAGGCTCTTTAAATTCCGTTACGGTAGGAACTTCGGCTTTTGAATCGCTTTTGTCTTTTTTATTACATCCGATAAAAGAAAAGCATAAACAGACTACCAGGACGGTACAAAGCAATTTTGTTTTCATATAAATCCTCCAGACGTTTTAATTTTACCTAATTATAGCATCATAAAACGCATTAATCCTGTTTTATTTGCTTCACTTTTGTCTGACAGGAATCCAAAGATAACTTATATCGCCCTCATAATAGAATGGGCTCACTTCAAGAGTTATATCTTCATAGAGGTCATAGGATGAAAAGGGGATGAATTCAGTATATACTCTGTACCAAAGCTCCTGAATGGCTTTAGGGCGTTTCCCTCTGCAGGTGAATTTTATCCATAATAATTCAGGAATTTTAACAATATGATATCCTTCAGGAATCTCCTCACCATCGTAAGCAACACCAAGATTATATCTCATTACGCTATCATCTGCACAATCTACAGAATCACGATAAGCCATTATTTTTCCTGTAAATTCATCGTTGCTCAGGTCGGATAAAGCTGTAAACTTCTTATCTGAATAGCATTGTTTAACATAGTTAGGGAGCTTAATAAAGTTCTTTTCTGATGAACTTGCGTCAAAGAATTCCGTACGGCACAATAGCCTTATTTCCGGGTGCTTTATTATCTGATAATCAAGGATATTTCCACCCTCAACAGAAATCTTAAGGCATATTCTGTTGAATGATTTAAGCCCAGAGCCCGTCTGTTTGATATATGACGGTGTATTTCCGTGAAATCTTGTGAACGCTTTTGTAAAGCTTTCAGGAGTTTCGTATCCATATTTAAGGGCAATATCAATAACCTTGCTGTCATAATGAAGAAGTTCTTCACCAGCCATTGATAGCTTTCTGTTTCGTATGTATTCACTTACAGTCAGATTAGTTATAATACTGAATAATTTACGGAAATATTGCTCGGAGCAGTTTGCTTCGCTTGCAATTTTATTAATATCAAGTGCGTCATCATCTTCTATATTCAGTTCAATATAGTCGATAGCCTTCTGAAGTCCTTTAATCCATTCCATATTATCTCCAACATTAATTCTGTTTTCTTACAATAGCATATTCATCGTCAAGCTGATAATAAGGGCACTCATAGTTCGTGCCTCTTATAAAGCGTCCCATTTCGTCTTCATCAAGATTAACAAGACATATATAACACTCATAATCATCGTCAAAAACATAATTAACACAGGTATCGCAGTTACTTTTCATATTCTGACAGCCCCCCAATAATTTATTCAAATTATAGCACAGTACAGCTTATTTATCAAATAAAAAAGGAACTGGGATCCAGTTCCTTCATAGATATTGAATTAATTCTTGATATCAAGTCTTTCAGCCATAAATTTAAAGCCCTTACTCTTGCCAAAAACAGTAATTTCTTCTCCTGATTTTAAAGTTATAAGCACATCCTCAGATGGTCTTTCAATCTTTTCAATATCAGAAAATTTAAAGCTTATTTTTTTTAGAAAAGTTCTGTTTATTGTTACTTCATCACCCTTGACAATAACGCTCCATCTTAACATATGGAATGTAATCACTATAATCAATAAATACAAGAAAGTGAAAACATAGTTTATTGCTTCCATAAAAACACCACTCGGATCGACTTTTACGAGAGAATAGAAGAAGCAGTTAACAGTAATAAGAAGGAAATACATTTTAAGGCTTCTGTGTGTGGACAATGTAAAATTGTCAGCAGTCATTTTATCAACATCTTTTTCAAGCGATCTATATTTTCTATAAAACAGAATATAAAGTACAGAATAAATAGCAAGCATTATAGCCATAACTAATGCCATTTTTAAAAGTGCCATATTTGTTCCTCCCAAAAATCAATAAGCACATTTTAACACTTTTTTAAAGAAAAAGCAATGGTAAATATCAATAATTATAATGCTTTATTCCCAATATCTTTTCTGTAGTGAGCATTTTCAAAGCTTATTTTACCGACAGCCTTATATGACTTGCTAAGTGCAGTCTTCAAATCCTTACCAGTACAGGTTACTCCGAGTACACGGCCACCAGCTGTAACAATTCTATTATCTTCGAGTTTTGTACCAGCATGATAAACAAAAGCATCCTCAACCTGTCCGTTTTTATCAAGACCGTTTATTTCAAGACCAGTTATATATTTCTTCGGATAACCGCCAGAAGCCATAATAACGCAGGAAGCAGCTTCATTCTTCCACTTGATATCCATTGAATCAAGCTTTTCATCCCATATAGCCTCAAAGATATCTACTATATCAGTATCAAGTAAAGGCAGAACGACCTGTGTTTCAGGATCGCCGAAACGACAGTTATATTCAATAACCTTTGGTCCTTTTGATGTGAGCATTAGACCGAAGTATAAGCATCCCTTGAAAGGTCTGCCTTCATCCTCCATAGCCTTTAATGTAGGCATGAATATAGTTTTCATACATTCGTCAGCAATATCCTTTGTGTAGAAAGGATTAGGAGCAATAGTTCCCATTCCGCCTGTGTTGAGTCCCTTGTCATCATCAAGAGCACGCTTGTGATCCATTGATGAAATCATTGGTACACAGGTTTTTCCATCACAGAATGACAGTACAGAAACCTCAGGCCCTGTCAGGAATTCCTCAATAACAATATTATTACCACTGTCACCGAATATCTTGTCAGACATAATGGAATTAACAGCATCCTGAGCCTGTTCAAAGTTTTCAGCAATAACAACACCCTTTCCGAGTGCAAGTCCGTCAGCCTTGATTACAGTAGGATAGCTGTCCTGTCTTTTAATGTATGCGATAGCGCTGTCAGCGTCAGAAAATACTTCATAACCAGCAGTAGGAATATTGTATTTTCTCATTAAATTCTTTGAGAAGACCTTACTGCCCTCAATAGCAGCAGCACTCATATCAGGACCGAATGTTTTAAAACCTGACTTGTTCAATTCATTAACCATTCCAAGAACAAGTGGGTCATCCGGTGCAACTACAACCATATCAACTTCAAGTAATTTTGCAAGCTCAACCATTCTGTCAATATCTGTTGCTTTTATATTATGACAATGTGCAAACTTTGAAATACCTGCATTACCAGGAGCGCAGTGAATTTCTGAAACACGTTTGCTTTGATGAAGCGCCATAACAAGAGCGTGCTCACGCCCACCGCTTCCAATAACCAAAAACTTCATAGTAAGAATTCCTTTCATTTTAAATGCCTAAAATCTCAGCCTGAGCCTTTTTAGAGAATGCCTTGAGAATAAGATTATATCCTCTGTCACACATTTCCTTCACTACATCGTCAGGAACATTACCGTTAACCTTAATGGAATTCCAGTGCTCCTTATTCATATAATAGCCCGGAATAATATCATCATAGGTATTTCGTAGCATAAAATTAAAATCAGGCTCGCATTTTACAGTAACATAAACAATTCCAGTATCATCATAGCAGAATGCTGTGAACATTTTGCCCCTTATCATAAATCTGTCCCAGCCCCATTCAGCTTTAAAATCCTTTTCGACTCCTTTTTTTGAGAGGAGATATTCTTCAAGCCAAGGGTATTTATCATTAATTGTCATTGTAAGCCTCACCTCTGATAATCATACAGTATCTTATTACTATTAATGGTGGAATAATCTTATTCCGTTAAATGCCATTGCAATATTATACTTGTTGCAGGTGTCAATAACATTATCATCACGAATTGATCCACCAGCCTGTGCAATATATGAAACACCGCTCTTGTATGCTCTTTCAATATTATCTCCGAATGGGAAGAATGCGTCAGAACCAAGGCATACACCGCTCTGCTGTGAAAGCCATGTTTGTTTTTCTTCCTTTGTGAATACTACAGGCTTAACCTTAAAGATATTTTCCCAAGTGCCATCGCTAAGTACATCCATATATTCTTCTGAAATATAAACGTCAATTGCGTTATCTCTGTCAGCACGGCGGATATTATCAACAAACTGAAGATTCATAACCTGTGGAGCCTGTCTTAATAACCAGTTGTCAGCTTTGTTGCCAGCAAGTCTTGTACAGTGAATTCTTGACTGCTGTCCGGCACCGATACCGATAGCCTGTCCCTCATAAGCATAGCATACAGAGTTTGACTGTGTGTATTTAAGTGTGATAAGTGCAAGAATAAGGTCATTTTTCTTATCATCAGGAATATTCTTGTTGTTTGTAACAACATTCTTAAGTGCAGATTTGTCAATCTTGATTTCGTTTCTGCCCTGTTCAAAAGTTATACCGAAAACCTGTTTGTGCTCAATAGCTTCAGGAACATAGTCCTCATCAATCTTAATTATATTGTATGTGCCTTTTCTCTTGCCCTTGAGTATTTCAAGTGCCTTGTCGGTATAGCCAGGAGCAATAATACCGTCAGAAACTTCTCTTGCAATCATTGTTGCAGTTTCTTCATCACATACATCAGAAAGAGCGATAAAATCACCGTAAGATGACATTCTGTCAGCACCTCTTGCTCTTGCGTAAGCACAAGCAAGTGGAGAAAGTTTTAAGTCATCAACGAAATATATTTTCCTAAGAGTATCTGATAATGGCAATGCAAGTCCTACACCAGCAGGTGAAACGTGCTTGAATGACGTTGCAGCAGCAATCCCAGTAGCAGCCTTAAGCTCTTTTACAAGCTGCCAGCCATTGAGTGCATCCATAAAATTAATGTATCCTGGTCTGCCGTTCAATACTTCAATAGGGAGTTCGCCATTCTCAACAAATATTTTAGCAGGCTTCTGATTTGGGTTACAACCGTATTTTAAAAGTAATTCCTTTGCCAATTTCATTTCCTCCTATTTATTCTTGTTTACAATTTTTGTTTTAACTTCATGAGTAAGAAGATCAACATATCTTACAAAAAGTGAAACCTTGTTGTCTTCATTGAGGCTATTCCACAATGTATCTGTAAAATTATCGATATCTTCGTTAATTTCAATTCTCTTTGGTTCACCTTCAAAAGAAGGAATAGGATTTCCGTCACATTTGTATGTGTGGATAATATGTCCAACACCGTTAAGTGGTGCAAGATATGAGTATGTGAATCTTTCGCAGGATTCAGAATTTCCGTCAGCACTCTTTAAAATAGAAAGGAAATATGTGAAGTCAGCGTCTATAAACTTTAACAATCCGGAAATTCTTGGTGTGAAGTTTGGTGAGTCAGGTTCAAATGAACGTGTTCTGAGAGACTGCTCAAAAGTAAATTTCTGATTCATCATAGTATAGATTGTATCAGTCTGGTCGCCGTTAGTGATAATAAGATTATTTTTAAGAACTCTGACAGGGGAGTAAATTATAAGAGAAGGATCAACAAGCTTTGATTCATCAAATGCCTTTGTTCTTATACCTTCACCATCTTCAACAAAAATTCTGTTACGGCTGTTTTCACTTCTTCCCATTATGAAATAAGCTGTTACTGCATATCTGCCGCATTTGGATTTGCCGATAACAATACCTCTGCCAGGGTAGTCATTATTCTTTAGGTAATCTGACACTGAGATCAATTTCATGTGTATAACCTCTTTCTAGCAATTATTTTATATAAGCTATATTATTTTCTATAAATATTCTGTCCTCACAGAATAATGAAACAGCCTTCGGGAGGATTTCCCACTCTGCCTGCTCCATAACACGCTTCTGAAGTATTTCAGGTGTATCACCGTATTTTACTTCAACAGCCTTCTGAACAATGATAGGTCCACCGTCGCAGACTTCTGTAACAAAATGAACAGTTGCACCAGTAAGCTTTACTCCTGAAGCGAGCGCGGCCTCATGCACATGCAAACCATAAAAGCCTTTTCCACAGAATGATGGAATAAGCGCAGGATGAACATTAATCATCTTATAAGGGAATGATTTAGCAACCTGCTCATCAAGAATTGACATGAACCCTGCAAAAACAACAAGGTCAGCCTTTTCTTCAATCAAAGCATCCTTTATTGCCTTACTGTAAGTTGTTATATCAGCAAATTCTTTTCTTGCAATAATTCTGGTAGGGATGTTATTTTCTTGTGCCCTTGTGAGAGCATAAGCACTTGCATTTGAGGAAATAACACAGGTAATTTTTCCGTTTGAAATTTTCCCTGACTTCATTGCATCAATAAGTGCCTGAAGGTTAGTTCCGCCACCCGATACAAGAACAACAATGTTTTTCATTCTTTCACCTCAGTATGCTTATTTATTTCCTTTTATAAGAAAAAGTGAGTAATTAACCTTACTATTTTTAACGTCCTTTATCCCTGAGTAAATTGTTTTAATGCTGATATCCTTTAAACCACAGTTTTCAAAAGCATTTATAATATCCTGTCTTTCAAATCCATGATGTCCGTCAAAACCAGCATCTTCGCTGTGAAAAAGCTTATCAACAGTATCAAGGTCTATTATTATCAGGCTTCCGTTTTCTTTGAGCAATCTGAAAAGCCTGCTGATTTCATACCTAATATCGAGAATATGATGAATCACCATTGAACTGTAAATTACATCAAATTTATTATCATATTCACCACTGTAAAGTTCGTTAATAGGAAGTGTATTTATATTGTCAGCTTTTGACAATGCTATTTTCTCATTCAATACTTCAAGCATTTTTTCTGATAAGTCGGTGCAAATAATCTCTTTGAATGATTCTGTAAGGCACAATGCCATTAATCCCGTTCCACACCCAAAATCCAGAGCATATAAATCGGAGGTGTTATTGAGTTTTTCTGATATTTTTTCTGATAGAATCTTTGCTCGTTGTATTCTGGCATTAGTATCCCAGTTTAGTGCTACGTCATCAAAATACATTATATTGCTCCTTTTAATGCGTCAAAACTATATGCTGGTTGTATTGTTATACTTAGATATTACATTCTGTATAAAAGCCTGAGCGTTTTTATAATCATTTTCGCTCGGGAGCCCCTTGTTTACCCCACCGATAAGCTTTAAAAAAGTGAATTTATCTAAAGCCTTGCAGGAAAAGACTCCGAGGACAGTTTTATTCTTCTTTATTAAAATATCAATCAATGCTTTGTTGTTGTCATCAAAGTCAGCACTGCCACTCGTTGAAATGACAAAAGTATAAGCCTCATTGTGGCTTAAGCCTTGAGCAAACTTAAGGATTCTTTTATCGTGTTTTCCCATGTAAATGCCACTTCCAAAACCAACAATGTCATAATCACTCAAGCTTAGTTCCTTTGCCTCTTGAGTATTAACAATAGTAACCGGAACAGATTCTGACATTGCTTTTGAAATTTTCAGTGTATTCCCCAAATGCTTTGATTCAACAACTAATAGAATATTCATGATGTCATCTCCTGTAATTACTCAATAATAACCCCTTCGTTGCTGTCAACGAGCTCACCAAGAACATATGCATCCTCGCCATTTGCTTTAAGAACAGCAAGAGTCTTATCAACATCAGCCTTATCAACAACAACAGTCATACCAACACCCATATTGAATGTGTTAAACATATCTCTCTCAGGAATGTTGCCGGTTCTCTGAATTAGCTTGAAGATAGGGAGGACTTTAACATCATCCTTCTTGATTTTTGCAGAAATTCCATCAGGAAGTGAACGTGGAATATTTTCATAGAAGCCACCACCTGTGATGTGTGATATTGATTTGACAGTAACTTCTTTTAAAAGTGCTGTAATAGGTTTTACATATATTTTTGTTGGTGTGAGAAGTGCTTCGCCAAGTGTTCCACTAAGCTCATCAATATGCTTTGAAAGTGTTTCTTCACTTACGTGGAAAACTTTTCTTACAAGTGAAAAGCCGTTTGAGTGAACTCCGCTTGAAGGAAGTGCAATCATAACATCGCCAGCCTTCTGACTTTCAGGCTTTAAGATTTTATCCTTGTCAACTATACCAACAGAAAAACCAGCGAGGTCATATTCATCAACAGGGTAGAAGCCAGGCATTTCAGCAGTTTCACCGCCGACAAGAGCACAGTCAGCCATAACACAACCATCAGCAATACCTGAAACTATCTGAGCAACCTTTTCAGGAATATTCTTTCCGACTGCAATATAATCAAGGAAGAACTGTGGCTTTGCACCACAGCAGATAATATCGTTTACGCACATAGCAACACAGTCAATACCAACAGTGCTGTGCTTATCCATAAGGAATGCAATTTTAAGCTTTGTTCCGACACCGTCAGTACCAGAAACAAGAACAGGCTTCTTTATATCCGTCATATCAAGTTCAAAAAGTCCGCCAAATCCACCAATGCCAGATAGAACGCCACTTGTCATAGTCCTTGCAACGTGCTTCTTCATTAGCTCTACTGCTTTGTAACCAGCAGTAACGTCAACGCCGGCCTCTTTGTAACTGTTGCTAAAGCTTTTCATAATATACCTCTTTCCTCGCAAAGCGAAACTAATCTATATTTAGTGATAACTGATTATTGATTTTTCTTTCAAATTTATCCTTAGGCATTTCGTCAGGCACTTCAACAGGATAGTCACCGGTAAAGCATCCACAGCAGAAATCAGTGTTAGCATCCTTAGCGATTGTTCTGACACCCTCAACACTTAAATAACCGAGTGAATCACAGCCGATTTCCTTACAGATTTCATCGACTGACATTCTGCAGGCAATAAGCTTATCCTTACTGTCAATGTCAGTACCAAAGTAACAAGGATTAACGAAAGGTGGGGAAGATATTCTCATATGTACTTCTGTAGCGCCAGCCTCGCGGATAAGTTTAACAATTCTTGCAGAGGTTGTTCCACGGACAATTGAGTCATCGATTAGTACAACTCTCTTGCCTTTAACTGTATCGCTGATTGCATTAAGTTTTATGCGGACAAGATTTTCACGCTCGCCCTGTGTTGGCTGAATGAATGTTCTGCCGACATATCTGTTCTTGATAAATCCGATACCGTAAGGTATTCCGCTTACCTGTGAAAAACCAAGTGCAGCATCAAGCCCTGAGTCAGGGACACCGATAACAACATCAGCCTCACAAGGACTTTCCTCATAAAGAAATTCACCAGCACGAAGTCTTGCGTGATGAACAGAATAACCCTCAATCACAGAGTCAGGTCTTGCAAAATATACATATTCAAAAACACATATCTGTCCCTTTTGACCACAATGTGTTGTTATAGAATGCAACTGATTATTCTCAATAACAACAATTTCACCAGGCTTGATATCTCTGATAAAATCTGCATTTATTGAATCAAGTGCACAGCTTTCACTTGCAACAACATAAGCACCAGTCTTTGTCTTTCCAAGGCATAAAGGTCTGAAGCCTGTCTTGTCACGAGCGGCAATAAGCTTTCTTGGTGACATTACAACTATTGAATAAGCACCCTTTACCTTGTACATAGCCTGTTCAACAGCTTCTTCAATAGAACCTGTATCAAGACGTTTTTCAGTAATAGCATATGAGATTACTTCTGTATCATTTGTTGTGTGGAATATTCCACCCTTGAGTTCATATTCTTCACGAAGCTCAGCAGCATAAGTAAGATTTCCGTTATGAGCAATAGCCATAGGGCCTTTAACGTGTCTTACAACAAGTGGCTGTGTGTTTGTTCGGTTTGAAACACCAGTTGTTCCGTAACGAACGTGCCCGATAGCAATCTTACCTTGTCCAAGCTTTGCAAGAACGTCTTTATTAAAGACTTCGTTTACAAGTCCGATATCCTTATGATGAGAGAATATACCATCGTCATTTACAACAATACCACAGCTTTCCTGTCCTCTGTGCTGAAGTGCATATAAGCCATAATAAGCAGAAACAGCAACATCAGTGCGCTCTTCGCTGTATATACCGAAAACGCCGCATTCTTCCTTTAATTTATCAAACATAAAAACCTCCTGATTTTTGGGAATAAACAATATTACGGGTAATGGATTCATTACCCGTCAGTGTGGGTTAGCGTATTATTCTCCACGAAGACGCTTCATAATTTCCTGATAAGCTTCTTCAACTCCACCCATATCTCTGCGGAATCTGTCCTTGTCAAGCTTTTCGTGTGTTGTGCTATCCCAGAAACGGCATGTATCAGGTGAGATTTCGTCAGCGAGAATTATTGTTCCGTCGCTTGTCTTACCGAATTCAATCTTGAAGTCGATTAGGTCGATGTTAAGACCCTTAAAGAACTTAACCATAAAGTCATTTATCTTGAAAGCATATTTTGTGATAGTTGCAATTTCTTCTTCTGTTGCAAGTCCAAGACCAAGTGCATAGTAGTCATTGATGAATGGATCGCCAAGATCATCATTCTTATAGCTGAATTCAAGTGTAGGGCGCTTCAATACTGTTCCTTCAGGAACACCAAGCTTCTTAGAAAAGCTTCCTGCAGCAACGTT
>CALMXN010000284.1 GCA_937871145.1 uncultured Clostridia bacterium | reverse complement strand
AAAATACGTTGACGAGCGCTACCAATGGGATATCATAATGGACAAAATGACAAATTTTATTGATGAAATGTAAAAAACAAGGTGCTGTATAGTTTATCAAAACCATACAGCACTAAAAATCCTTGCAATTTATCCATCTTTGTGGTATAATATTTTTTGTTAAAAATGTGTTTATAGCTCAGCAGGATAGAGCGTTCCCCTCCTAAGGGAAAGGCCCCCGGTTCGAATCCGGGTAAGCACACCAGAACAGTGCCTGCGCGCGCACGACGCATATCCACTTTGTCCCGTTGTTCGATAGACGGGACTTTTTTATTTCTCACTGCATGACAGAGGAATTCAATATTTACGCCCTTTACTAATTCAGTAAAGGGCGTTTTTTGCGCGAAATGAAACTTATTTTCTAATAATTTGTAATTACAACAAATTTGTGCTATAATATATATATGAACGGAGGTACTATAATGACAAATGAAAGTAAAGCTGTATTACTTAGATGTAAATTGTACTCATTAAAGAATGGTTTAAAGAATGCAATTGCTAACGGAAGTTCAAAGGACATTATTCACAACTGGAAAGTTAGTTGCGAAGAAACACAAGAGAAGATTATTGAATTGGACAGCTAATATCTGTTCATTTACTATGAGCTGCAAATAGCAGCTCTTTTTTCTTTTATTATCGCAGCATTTTGTACAATATGGTCCATTCTCACAAAAATAATATTAAGAAATTTCTATAAGCTTATTCCATACCCAATCTCATAAGCCTGTTTTAAAAATTGTTCAGCTCGTTCAGCACGGATTTTATCATTACCGCATCCTCTTGTCATATGGTCAAAAACAATAAATTCTGTTTCTTTTGCACGGGTGTTAATTCTGTCGCCAAGCATTACCTTTTTCATTGCTTCAACCTGTTCCTGCCTGACTTTATCGTCAAGGGGCCCACCCATTGTTACAAGAAAAAGTGCCTTTTCAAGTATTTTCATCTGCGGATTGTTCCCGTAAGCAAAGCCATAAGTCCATACGCGCTGAAACCAACCCACAAGCTTTGCAGGTGCTTCCGTCCAGAAAACAGGATAAATAAAAGCAATAACATCCGCCGAATTTATTTTCTGCTGTTCCTCAAGAACATCTGTCGGTATAGGCTTTGTATCATCATAAAAAGCTTCACGAAGATATTCTGCCTCCGTAAATGTTTCACTGAAATTCATTTTGTACAAGTCGGAAATAGTAACGTTATGCCCGGCGTCGGCAAGACCTTTTATGAAGCTTTCCTTAGCCTGATATGTAAAGCTGTTATCACTCGGGTGAGCGTAAACAATAAAGATGTTCATCTGATCTCTCCTATCATATTGATTCATCTATCTTATTTGCAGCATACAAATCTTTTCTCTTATCAACAATATAATAATAAAGTCTTGTAAGATCG
>CALMXN010000283.1 GCA_937871145.1 uncultured Clostridia bacterium | reverse complement strand
CAGAACGTAGCTCTGATCCTTTGTATCGTCAAGCGCTTTTTTGAGGAGATAACGCCCGTTGTTTTCGTCTTTTTCAATCCTTGCATAATGACCTGTTGCAAGATAATCGCAGTCGAGTGCAACAGCACGCTTTAGCATTTCCTCAAACTTTACATATCTGTTGCAGTCAATACAAGGGTTTGGTGTTTCACCTTTAAGATAAGCTGTTGTGAAATTCTTTATAACAGTTTCTTTAAATAGCTCCTTGAAATTGAAGGTGTAGTGATCAACGCCACAACGTGCCGCAACACTTTTTGCATCCTCAACATCTGATAGTGAGCAACAGGTTTTTGTTGTCTTGATACAGGCAGTATCATTATCAAAAAGCTTGAGCGTAACGCCGATTACATCATATTGTTCTTTTAAAAGCAATAACGCAACAGAGCTGTCGACTCCGCCACTCATTGCAAGCATAACTTTTTTCTTCATATTTACTCCAATAAAATTATTCTGAATTAAAAAAATCTTAACACTAATATTTAAAAAAGTCAACTTGAATGGTATAATCATACCAGTGGGATATAATAGTATTAATAATATATTTATTATAGGAGTATTTTATGGAATTTATAAAAAGCTATGACAGAATTTACTGTGAAGATAAAGACGGAAAGCTTTTAGCAGAAATAACGTTCCCGGAAACAGTCGACGATATTGTAAACATCAATCATACTTTTGTTGATGAATCTTTAAGAGGGCAGGGTGTTGCTGGTCAGCTTATGCAGGCGGTTGTTGATTATATTATAGAAAATAATAAGCGTGCATACCCTACTTGTCCGTATGCAGTAAAGTGGTTTGAGAAGAATAAGGAGTATCAGCATTTAGTGGCGCAGATTTAATTATCGGTGGCTTTGCGCTCGCCCCCAAACCCCTTCGCGTGCAAAAATTAAGAATAGTATAAAGGTCGCTCCGAGTCACTTAGCATATAAAAGCTTATACTTATCAAAAGTTTTAAAAGGTCGAAGCACGAAATCAACCACGAACAAATAAAAATCAGAATAGCAAACTTATATTGGTTGATTGAGCGACCGTCGCTCAGAAGTATCTTCGGAGGGCAAATGTCAAATCCGAGTTGTATGAGCGATAGCGAATACGTGTCTGAGGATTTGACTTGATTTTCTTTCGTCCTTTCTTGTATCAAGACAATAAAGGACAGTAAGGAACAAAGCTAAATATTATTGGTGGCTTTGCGGTCACCCCCGTGCCCCTTCGCAAAATAAATAAAAATACAAAGAAATACAAACTCAAAAAAGGGCGGAAGCATAAACAGGTGAAGAACTCAAAAGTGAGCGACTTAATCA
>CALMXN010000282.1 GCA_937871145.1 uncultured Clostridia bacterium | reverse complement strand
TGGTAAAATAAAACCATAGAAGGGATTTTTATGCCAAGAAGTTATAGAAACATTTGAATGAATGAAGAAGAAATACTAAAATTGAAAACGTACTTATTTTGACTTTACATTAATAACCTGTTATAATTAAATAAATATGGATGGGGCAAAAATCAGTAGCTATATATTGAAATGAGGGGTCTTCTATGGCAATAAACAAAGCAATGCGCCTTGCACTCAAAGCACTGTCTTATCCCAATATCGACTTAAAAAAAGTATATAAAATTCAGCGTGCATTACAAAACCTCAGTGCATCTAATCATCTTGCTCATTATAAAATGTGGGATAAAAAAATTAGTTTCGGTGACCATAAAATCCTTACAAGAATATACGAACCCGACAAATCCAAATGTGCTGTTGAACGCAACAAGCTTCTTCTGTTTTTTCACGGAGGGGGCTGGGTAACCGAAAATGTAAATACCTATAATAAAGTATGCGCAGGACTTGCTGATAACACAGGTTGTCGTGTGGCTTCTGTAGAATATCGGCTTGCTCCTGAATTCCCTTTCCCTGCCGGACTTAATGATTGCTATGCAGTTGCTAAGGAAATTCTGACAAACTGTTCCGAACTAATTTCCTGCCCTGATGATGTTGTACTTATTGGTGACAGTGCCGGTGGAAATATAGCCGCAGTTGTTTCTATGATGCTTCGTGATGATGGTAATGTAAAGGCTAATAACCAGATACTTATATATCCTGCCACTTGGAATGACCATTCCGAGAATTCTCCTTTTGTCTCGGTAAGAGAAAATGGCACAGAATATCTCCTGACCTCAAAGCGTATTGAGGACTATATGGATATGTATGTTGATAATAATGAATATCGGTCTTCTCCACTTGTTGCACCACTGCTTGCTGATAATTTTTCAGATATGCCACGAACACTGGTTATTACTGCGGAATTTGACCCTCTGCGTGATGAGGGTGAAGCGTATGCAAAAAAGCTCAAAAAAGCTGGAAATGAAGTCAGATTATACAGAATGAAAGATGCTCTGCATGGATTCTTTGCACTTGGAGTAAAATATTCACAGGTGCGAAGATGCTACAAATATATTAATAGATTTCTTGACGAAATTTAAGCTTAGGCTTATTTTTCAGATTCTAAATTCGTGAAAGAACGGTGAAATATGAGCAGACAGGAAAACATCGGCTGGCGCAAGCTGGATAACGCAGCAAAGGCATTTCCGCCAACGGTGAAAAAATCTGATACAAGAGTTTTTCGTTTCAGCTGTGAGCTTTTTGAGGGAATCGATCAAAAAACACTTCAGATTGCTCTTGATAAGGCAGTATTGGAATTTCCTCATTTTCTTTCTGTAATGCGAAAGGGCGTGTTCTGGTATTATCTTGAGCAATGCAACATAAAGCCAGTAGTAAGTCCTGAATCGAAAATGCCATGTTCACAGCTTTACAAATCAGGATACAAAACATTACTTTTCGATGTGACATATTTCAGAAACAGGATAAACCTTGAGATATTTCATTCTCTTGCTGATGGTCTGGGGGGAATACAGTTCTTCCAGACAATTGTACTCAAATATATTATTGAAAAGTATAAGTCCGATTTTGGTGAGAATGTTCCATTTCTTAATAACAACTCATCTGTCACCGAACGTGGCAAGGACAGCTTTTTTGATTACTATAAGAAAGATAAAAAAAATCTTAAAATAAAAAAAGAAAAAGCATATATTTTTCGTGGTGCAAAACGTGAGGATGACTCTGTAATTGTCATAGAGGGACGACTTTCAGTAAAAGCAGTGCTTGAGCTTGCACATAAATATAATACTACTCTTACTGCATTTTTAATTTCTGCTTTTATATATTCTATTGGTAAGGAAATGACCGAAATCAACAGAAAGCTTCCTGTAGTTATTGATATTCCTGTTAATCTCCGCAAGTATTTTTCGTCTCAAACTACAAGGAACTTTTTTGCAATGATCAGCATAAAGTATACGTTCAAAGAAAAGAATGACAGCTTTGAAGCGATTATTGAGACGGTATCCGAGGCAATGAAGAGTGAAATAACAAAAGAACGGCTGTCGCAGGTTATGGAATCCTTCGCAAAACTGGAACATAATCCTGTTATTCGTGTTGTACCACTTCCTATCAAAAACTTTGCCATCAGTGCTAAGCGTCATAATATGGACAAGTACGGCACAACGGTTGTTTCAAATCTTGGCGCAATTGACATGCCTGAATCTATACGCAGATATATCCGTTCATTCAGCGTAATTTCAAGCACTTTATCAACACAGCTTTGCGTGTGCTCTTTTGGAGATAACCTTGAACTTGGCTTTACATCGGCTTTTATTGAAACAGAACGGCAGAAAAATTTCTTCCGTACACTTTCTGAATTAGGACTGGATGTAGAAATATTCTGCAACGATTTCAACGGGAGCAGAGGCGATAAAAATGATGAAATGTAGAAAATGTGGAGTACAGATTCACGGAGCAAAAAGCTGTTGCCCTTTGTGCCGTGGAGAGATTACGGGTGAACCTGACACTGATGTTTTCCCAGATGTAAAGCAAAGCAAATTCAATCGTAATTTTGTGATAAGATTATTAAGCTTTATTGCTATTGTAATTATTATTCTGTCTTTTACTATAAATCTTATATCATTTCATGGGGTATGGTGGGCACTGATTGTTACGGCAGCTACCGGATGCTTATGGGTCAGCATTTCAACTGCAATTATTCAGAGAAAAAATATTATTATGGCAATAACCTGGCAATTGATATTCATTACCGGTGCACTGGTACTATGGGATTTATGTATGGGTTGGAAACGCTGGTCACTGGATTATGTAATTCCTTGTGCCTGTATAATTTCAATGCTGTCTATGGTGATTATATCAAAAATAATGAAGGTGCCACCGGAAGAACACCTTTTTTATATTGTACTTGATGCTATTTACGGAATTGTTCCTGTAATATTCATTTTCACGGGAAGCCTGAATACTATTTATCCATCTGCAATATGCGTGTGCTTAAGTCTTATTTCAATTACAGCGATCATATTGTTTGAAGGAAAAAAAATAAAAGAACAGGTATCAAAAAGACTGCATTTTTAAAATAAAAGATTAACCCCCCTTCACTTTGTGGAGGGGGGTATTATTTATATTAATATTGGTTAAACTGTAGGTTGTTGTGTGTTTAAGTTAAGACAATCCCTATTTATTAATTAAATACTTAATTATTAATTAACTTTGATACTGAATTAACTTCAATATAATCATATCCATCCTTTTTTGTAACATCCTTAGACCAGAACCCAGTGGAAACCTCATCATTTATTGCTGGGGTACCTGTTGTCATATCTTCTTCTGCCCTATGCACTTTGAACTCATTATATTTAATTAACACCTTGTCTTCTACCTTATATCCACCACGTTCTTTTGTAATCTGAATAAGTAGAGTATTGTTGTCCTTTATTTCAATTATTTTTCCAGTAATTAAATTTCTATGAGCAGAATTGTTATTACTGCTTGAATCTTTTTTATCCGAATTACAACCAACACATACCAATAAAAAAACAACAGTCAA
>CALMXN010000281.1 GCA_937871145.1 uncultured Clostridia bacterium | reverse complement strand
AAGAATTCCGTTTACCATACCAAGTCCTGCACGGAGTATTGGAACAATAGCAATCTTCTTGCCTGAAAGCATTTTAACTTTTGCTGTTGTTATAGGTGTTGTAATTTCAACATCCTCGAGTGGAAGATCTCTCAAGGATTCATAGCCCATAAGCATTGCTATTTCTTCAATAAGTATACGAAAGTCCTTTGTTCCTGTTTTGACATCTCTTAAAAGAGAAATCTTATGCTTGATCAGCGGATGGTCAAAAATTGTAATGTTATTCATTTTAGATAACTTCCTTTTATAAAATTTTATTTTTCTTCGGCAACCTAATCTTCAATATTCTGGAGGATAAGATTTGCCAGAACACCAACGATAATAGCAACAAATAAGCCTTATAACAAAATGCTTACATCTACGAATGTAAGATAATTTCAAGAAGGTCAAATTATTTGTATAATAAGTTGCAATATTTTTATCTATACTATTTTATCAAAAATATACCCACATTTCAATATAAAACAAAATATTTATTTGATTAAATATCATTTATGCTAATTTTATGCGTATAATTATCAATAAAGTAGAAACAAATAATAATAATTGGGAAACTTATCTTATATTATCAACTAATTGTTGTTTTGCAGCATTTAATATCTGTTCTGATTGAGTATTTTCAATTACCTTTTCCATTGCATTTATAAAAAGCAAATATCGGTTTGTTTTTAAGAAGATCTTACCAAGGATAAAATAAAGCTCATAATCCATACCTTTATTCTTCGCATCAGCAAGTGCTGAACTGATATAATCTTCTGCTTTTGAATAATCGCCTTTTGAGTATTCAAGCATTGCAAAAATCTTTTTGATTTCGGAATTATATTTCGTATCATTTATATATTTATTAAGATATTTTTTCCCATAGGAAATTTCATCTGATGCTGACAGGAGATTATTCAAAAGTATATTTAAATATATACTTTTTATGTAAAATACAAGCTTATACTTTCGTGGCAAGGTATAAAAAACATTGAATGCTCTATAACCCGAATAGGGATTTGCTCGTTTTATTGCTTTTAAAGCACCCTGAAAATCATTTGCCTCGATATATAGCTGCGACAGGCGGAGATATAACTTACTTCTTAGAACCTTATCGCCTGATTTTGCAATTTTTATTTCAAGAACAGCAATTTTCTTTTCAGGTCTGCCACTAAGAAATTTTCCAAGTGTAAGGTATCTGATTTGTTGAAACAACAAGCAGATTAATACGGTAAAAACTATTATGCAAAGGCATATTATCAGAGACTCTGTGTAGGACAAGTCGGTGTAATATTTGCGGGAAAGCTCAAAAAATATAAGTGCAAGCTCTGCACCTATTATTGATGATATGAGATAATAAATTCTGCTCATAATTCCCACCTGCAATATGTTTTATATTATTGTATCATAATGTCAAAAAAAAGTAAATAATCATATAAAAAAGACTTCTGACTTTTTAATGTCAGAAGTCTTTGAAATTAATTATCCTTATAGAGTCCGAGATATAGTTCAGCTGAACGGTTCCAGCTGAAGTCCTCACGCATTGCATGGCTGACAAGCTTGCCCCACTGCATTCTCTTATCATAGAGAACCTTTGCACGTTTTACAGCATCAAGCATATCGTGTGCGTTGTATGTCTTGAAGGTAAAGCCATTTCCACCTTTTCCTCCACAGTCGACGATAGAATCACGAAGTCCGCCAGTTTCACGAACGATAGGGATTGTTCCGTATCTTAATGCCACCATCTGTGCAAGTCCACAAGGCTCACTCTGTGATGGCATCAGGAACATATCAGCCCCTGAATAAATCTTCCTTGCAAGTTCAGTATTAAAACCAATAGTTACGCTGACCTTGTCAGGATAACGAGCCTGCATTTCGCTGAAGAAATCTTCATAAATCTGTTCGCCTGAACCAAGAATAACAAATTTATATCCAAGTTCAATAATATCTTCAAAAACATATTTTACAAGGTCAATACCCTTATGCGATACAAAACGGGTAACAATACCGATAACAGGCTCCTTGCCTGGGGCAAGTCCAAGATCTTCAAGCAGTTTTGCCTTACAGATTGCTTTACCAGCTTTATCATCAACAGAATAATTCTTATACAAAGCTTTATCTGTTTCTGGATTATAGATATCCAGGTCAATTCCATTAAGGAAGCCACAAAGCTTGTACTGTTTATTGACAAGAATTCTGCCAAGTCCATGTGAATACCAAGGATCAAGAATTTCCCACGCATAACTTGGGCTTACTGTTGTAACCTTATCAGCAGCTTCGATACCAGCCTTCATAAAGTTAACGCAGCCGTCATATTCAAGCATATCTGTGTGATACATCGGGATACCAAGGATTTCATTGATAAGCTCAAGACCATATTTACCCTGATACTGTATGTTATGTATTGTGAGAACTGTCTTGATGTCCTCATAGCCGTTACGGTAACGATAGAATATATCGTAGTAAACCGGTACAAGGGCTGTCTGCCAGTCATTAGCGTTGATTACCTGTGGCTTGAAGTCAATGTAAGAAAGCATTTCAAGAATTGCTCTTGAGAAGAATACAAATCTTTCTGCATCATCATAAAACCCATACAAGCCCTGACGTGAGAAATAATACTCATTGTCAAGTAGATAGTATGTAACACCATTTGCATGAGCTTCAAAGACACCGCAGTATTGTTTTCTCCATGCAACGTCAACTGTGAAATTAGTCAGGAAAGTCATATCCTTCTTAAGGTCTTCACTGATTGCACCATACATAGGGATTACAACCCTACAATCATGACCAAGCTTATTGATAGCAGCAGGCAATGATCCTGCTACATCAGCAAGTCCACCTGATGCAACAAATGGTACTGCTTCACTTGCAACATATAGTATATTCATAAAATCGTCCTTTCTTGTTATGCCGATTAAACTGTTGCGCCTTTTCCGACAAACAGTGGATAAACCTGTGAACCA